>SBFZ01000192.1 GCA_006227095.1 Bacteroidota bacterium
CTGGTAGCACGGGCCCCGGAGTTCGGGCTGCTGCTTGATTATTTCCTCTTCTGCTCAACGGCTTTCCGGATTGCCCCGCCGCTAACAATATCAGATGAGGAAATACACCTCGGCTGTCATCGGCTTAAAGAACTGACGGAAGCGGTTTTATAACCCGATGTACTTTCAGCCGACCGGCACCATTCTCAGACCCCGGTACAACAAGGTTGTCAGCGGCAATCCAAATTCCAAATCGCACATCCGCCAGCAGGCGGACACAGTCGCAAACCTCACATCCCAAATCTCACATCCGCCAGCAGGCGGACACAGTCGCAAATCCCAAATCGCATCTCGCACATCGCACATCGCAAATCCTAAATCCCCCCACTCTGTCACCATCCGACTGACATCCTGTCAGCATTCCGGCCCCGGCACGCACTTTGAACAAACGGGGCAGAATAATCAGAAAACTATATAACATGGAAAAGGGTAAAATCGGAGTAACCACAGAAAACATCTTTCCAATCATCAAGAAATTCCTCTACTCAGATCATGAAATATTCCTGAGAGAGCTTGTCTCAAACGCAACTGACGCCCTGCAGAAACTGAAGGCACTGTCATCAGCCGGTGAATTCAAGGGAGAACTGGGTGAACTTCGCGTAAAGGTCACACTTGACTCAAAAAAGAAAACCCTTACCGTCTCTGACAACGGTATCGGGATGAGCGGCGAGGAAATCGACAAATACCTGAACCAGATTGCCTTCTCAAGCGCAAATGAATTCCTTGACAAATACAAGGACCAGGCCAGCGGACTTATCGGCCAGTTCGGCCTTGGCTTCTATTCTGCATTCATGGTCTCAGATAAGGTGGAAGTGGTCTCAAGATCATGGCGTGAAAATGTTCCGGCAGTTAAATGGACCTGTGACGGCAGCCCGGAATATTCAATTGAAGAAGCTCAGAGAGAAGAACGCGGTACGGATGTCATCCTTCATATCGACAAGGAATCCAAGGAGTTTCTGGATGAACACCGCATTGAGGGTCTGCTGAAGAAATATTGCAGCTTCCTCCCTGTACAGGTTCAGTTCGGCAATGAAAAGGAATGGAAGGACGGAAAGATGGTCGATACCGGCAAACCAAAGATCATCAATAACACCCAGCCGGCCTGGACCCGCAAACCGTCAGACCTCAAGGACGAAGATTACTCAGCATTCTATCGGGAGCTTTACCCCATGGGAGAGGAACCCCTCTTCAATATTCACCTGAACGTTGACTATCCGTTCAAGCTGACCGGAATACTCTACTTCCCGAAAATCAGGAACAATTTTGAGATACAGAAAAACAAGATTCAGCTCTACTGCAACCAGGTATTTGTCACCGACTCCGTTGAGGGTATAGTGCCTGACTTCCTGACACTGCTCCACGGGGTGATAGACTCGCCTGATATACCGCTCAACGTATCAAGAAGTTACCTTCAGAGCGATTCCAACGTAAAGAAAATCAGCGGACACATAACCAAGAAGGTGGCTGACCGCCTGTCTGACATTTTCAAAAAAGACCGCGAGACCTTCGAAAAGAAATGGGATGACCTGAAACTCTTCATCGAGTACGGCATGATCACCGAGGAGAAGTTCTTTGAAAAGGCTTCAAAATTTGCCCTGTTCAAAAACACTGCCGGCAAGTACTTCACACTTGAGGAATATGACAAGATCATAAAGGAGAACCAGACTGACAGGGACAAGTCACTCATCCATCTCTATACAACTGACCAGGTAGCCCAGCATACCTATGTCGCCAAGGCTGCTGACAAGGGATATGATGTTTTGGTTCTTGACGGTCAGCTTGATACACATCTCATAAACACTCTTGAGTCAAAGGAACCAACTTCGAAATTCGTGAGAGTTGACAGCGATGTTATTGAAAAGCTTATCAGCAAGGATGAGAGCCACACGGCAAAGCTCACCCAGGCGCAGTCAGATGATCTTGCCCAGATATTTCGCAGCCAGGTGGCTGACACCGATAAGGCACGCTTCCATGTAAGGGCTGAAAACCTCGATGAGAATGACCTTCCCATGGTGATCACGCAGAGCGAGTTCATGCGCAGGATGAAGGATATGGCCCAGTTCGGAGGAGGTTACTCATTCTACGGTGAGATGCCTGACAGCTTTGACCTGGTTCTCAACACCAACCATCCTCTTGTGATCTCACTGGCAGGAGACCTCGATAAGGAGCATGCCGACGAACTCAAGAAGAACAGCGCAGGGATAGACAAGACCAGGGTTGAGATTGATTTCATGGAGAAGGAGCACAACAAGAAGAAACCAGAGGAGATACCTTCGGTTGAAAAGGATGATCTTGAAAGGCTTCGGAATGAGCTCAGCCAGCTTGAGGAAAAAAGGAAGACTATTCTCGGTGGCTTCGGTAATGACCACCAGGCAGTGAGACAGCTTATAGACCTTGCCATGCTGGCCAACAACATGCTTAAGGGAGAAGCACTCAGCGCTTTCGTCAAGCGAAGCATCAGCCTCCTCTGACATCAGATCTGAGCCGGATTGCCGAACACAGCATCAGCCTCCTCTGACAGAATATGAGGTTCTGTTTTGCTGAACGCAGAATCAGTCTCCTCCGGGAGCAGAAAATTAAATATTTCAGAAAACGAAATGACGCCCGCCAAGGGCGTCTTTTCCTTCATCCCATTATTCTCGCCAGCTCTGACTTGATGTAGGCAATGGCAGCCTTTGTGGGTTCAGTATCCATCTCCACCACCTCTTCAAGGAGCAGCCTGGAGAGCTCTTCACCGGTGGCTGCGGGAGGAAGCTGTGAGGCAACACTGTTAACCAGCCTCACAATGGTCCCCCGTGCATTCTTCACCATCTCCCATGCCTCATTGCTCATGTAGATCTGCTGCGAGAGGTTATGTTCATACTCACTCCTGACCGCTGTTATCAGTGCTGACTGCAGCTGAGGGGCCGTCATCTCCGGCCTGGCAGTCCGTATGATAAGCGACTCCGGAGAAATACGCTCCAGGAACAGCACCACCCTCTCATAGGCCTGGAGCCTGACCGGCGTTATGGTTTTGACGGTCTGCAGCAGCAGGTCCTGTCTCCTGCGTTCCTGGTCGTCACGAAGCATGTTCCGTATCACCAGCCATGCCGTGAGCATCACCAGCAGGGCCGGAAGGATTATTTTCAGTATTTCGGTGAAGGTTTCCATCATTACCGTTGTTGTGAGTCATTAATTATGCAAATTAATCATTTTTTGAGCCTGGAATGTTGTCATACCATCCTATAAAAGATTCACTGAGCTCAAAAGGCATGTGCTTTTATGGCCTTGCTCCTTGAGAAACCACCTGAACGATAATGACCTCCGGTTGCAATTGCTTCTGAAATATTGTATGCATGGCACCCCTGTAATAATCCCTTTTCTATTTCACTTTTAACAATTACATTTGGCCTTTCCGTAAACCATTTATAGAAATTCTGACACAATGGAGCACATAAGCAGGAGGGTTCAGGCACTCTCGGTATCGCAGACACTGGCCATGACGGCGAAGAGCCAGGAACTGAAGGAACAGGGAATAGATGTTATCAGCCTCAGCATCGGGGAGCCCGATTTCAATACACCTGATGATATCAAGGAGGCAGCCAAGAAAGCAATTGATGACAACTACTCCTTCTACCCCCCTGTACCCGGTTACCCCGATCTTCGCAAGGCGATCTCGCGTAAGTTCCTGGAGGAGAACGGTCTCAGTTATACCCCGGAGCAGATTATCGTTTCTGCGGGAGGCAAGCACAGCCTGATCAATATAATGATCTCGGTTGTTGATCCGGGTGATGAGGTGATACTTCTCGCACCTTACTGGGTAAGTTACCTTGATCATATCACCTTCGCCGAAGGCAAACCGGTTATAATCCAGACCTCTATTGACAGCGACTTCAAGGTCACACCCGGGCAGCTTGAGGAAGCTCTCACCCCGCGTACAAGGGTACTGATCTTCAACTCTCCGTCAAATCCCACAGGGATGGTATACACCCGTGAGGAGATGGCTGAACTGGTGAAGGTGCTTGAGAAATATCCGCAGGTGATTATCATCTCGGATGAGATCTACGAGCATATCATTTTCACCGGTGAGCATGTCAGCCTGGCATCGTTCAGCAGCATCACCGACAGGGTTGTGACGGTTAACGGCGTCTCTAAGGGATATGCCATGACAGGGTGGAGGATTGGCTACATAGGCGCACCGCTCTGGCTCGCGAAAGCCTGCAACAAGTTGCAGGGACAGTTCACCTCCGGGGTATGTTCCATAGCACAACGGGCTGCACTGGCTGCCATCACCTCGAAAAGTGACTCAAAGGAAAGGATGCGTGAGGCATTCCTCCGGCGCAGGGACCTTATATGCAGGCTTCTCGGGGAGATACCCGGACTGAAGGTCAGGGTGCCTCAGGGGGCTTTCTATGTCATGCCGGATATCAGCAATTTCATCGGCCGAAGCTATCAGGACCAGGTGATAAACAATGCTGATGACCTTGCACTGTATCTTCTTTCCGAGGCAAGGGTTGCCCTTGTGAGCGGAAGCGCATTCGGTTCCGATGACTGTATCAGGATCTCCTACGCCACTTCAGATGACCGTATCACCGAGGCAGTGCGTCGCATTAAGGAAGCGCTGGCGAAACTTAAGTGACCGGGTCAGACCGGTACGCTAACTGCCGCTGGCAACAGCTCACCGTGTGCCACTGCCTGAGATGCACAACGGAAAGTACAATAGTTACCTGCAACAACGACCAGGGCCGCATCCCGGATGCGGCCCTGCCTGTTATTAATACCTGTTGTATGTGATCACATCACCCGGCGGCTTGCGCGACTTTTCCCTGAGACGGTTGTCAGTGTACCCGACCGTGATGACCAGCTCAACCCTCTTTGAAGCCGGTATCCCCAGCGCCTTTTTAATTCTATTTTCCTCCATCCATCCGATAATACAGGTTCCAAGACCTTCGGCAGTGGCCTGATAAACCAAAGATGCCGTGGCAATTCCAAGGTCGATATGGGAGTAATCCTTCTGCTTGATCAGGTCTCCGGCCCTGGATGTCAGATTCGATTTCTCCCTGACTACTACAATCAGTACAGGAGCCTCCCTTACAAAACCATTCATCCGGAGGACAACAGATTCGGTGGCAGCAGCCACTT
>SBFZ01000303.1 GCA_006227095.1 Bacteroidota bacterium
TCCCCGGCCCGCCTGTCCCGGCACCCCGCTCCAGTCACACCCGCCGCACTTGCAGCCCCGGCTGCCCCTTCCGACCCCGGCCCCGCCGCTCCAGTCACGCCCGCCGCCGTCGCTACGCCGAGTAGCTCCCGTGCGGAGGTTCTCAACGGTTCATTTCTGGTCAGGTGCAAGCAGTGCCAGGTTCCGGTCACTGATCTCCCTGCTGTCGAATATGAATACTGCAGTAATTTCGGCTATTTCCCTGAGGGAGGCAGAAAGGTCCTCTGCCATTTTCCTGTTGCGGCCTTCTCCGGGTACAATCAGGAAGTCAATATTTTTGAGTCTTCGCAGAAGCACATTTCCTCCGCTGCGGTTAGAGACGAGGGTAAACAGAGGGGGGGCTGTCGTAAACAGTGAGAAGGAGTGGATACCTGACGGTGCAGTGATACTGATCTCCCGGTCGCATTTTCTCAGGTTGCATCCGAGATGCCGGTTGATCATGACTGAAAGCCTGTAGTCAGGTTCAGCTGATACTACCCCCAGGAAGTGGAATGGCTGTGGTTCTCCGCTTTCGATGGTGTGCCTGGTGATCTTCCCGGTTCGGGTATTTTTGCCGCCTCCGGTCGTTTTTTCCCCGGGGGAGATATGTTTGTCTCCGGTAATGTTTTTCTCCCTGGTCATGTCTTTATCAGTCCGAGTTTCCTGAGGGCTGCCAGTGATGCTTCCTGTTCTGCTTCTTTTTTCGTTGTTCCTTCTCCGCGGGTGATCTCCTCGCTGTTGATCTCCAGCGTTACTGTGAAGAGTGGCTGCATACCTGTCCCGGAATTTTTCTCCCGTGCAGTGAAGTTAAGCTTTTGTTTGTTTTTCTGACAATATTCGAGTATCAGGCTCTTGTAATCGGTCTCGGATGACAGAACTGCCTTGAGGTTGAGATGCTTTTTCAGTCCCTTTTCGATAAAGAATCTGCTTGTCCGGTCAAAGCCCGTATCAATGAACAGTGCTCCAACGAGGGCCTCTACGGCATTGCCGTAAAGATTGCGTGGTGAATCGGTTGCAGCCAGGTTGGAAACGATCAGCCTGTCAAGGCCCATTGAAAGACCCAGGCTGTTCAGTGTCTCCCGGTTGACGATCCGGGCCCTGGTCTTTGTCAGGAAGCCCTCCGTGGCCTCCGGATAGAGCCTGAAGAGATAATCAGAAAGGATGCTGTCAATGATTGCATCACCCAGGTATTCGAGTCTTTCGTTGTTCACCCTGACGCCGTCGGGAAGGGTATATGTGGCAGAGCGGTGTATGAATGCCATTTCATACAGCCGCAGGTTGATTGGTCTGAATCCCAGAAGATCTTTCAGTTCCGACCTGAATTTGTTCCGGTCGTGAATGAGGGTGTTGTTTTTCTTCCTGTTAAGCAGGAACACTACTCTTCGAATTTCCTGAGAAGAATTGATGCATTGTGTCCCCCGAACCCGAAGTTATTGCTGAGAGCCACTCTTACCGGTCTCTTCTGTGCCTTGTTCAGGGTGAGATTCAGGTTCTGGTCAATAGCCGGATCAGGGTTTCTGAAGTTGATGGTTGGCGGAACGATGTCATGTACAACAGCCATAACCGTGGCTATTGCCTCCACGGCACCTGCTGCACCCAGAAGATGGCCGGTCATTGACTTCGTTGCGCTGATGTTGAGCTTGTAGGCATGTTCTCCGAAAAGGGTGATGATTGCCTTGGTCTCGGCAATATCTCCAAGTGGTGTTGCCGTTCCGTGGACATTGATATAATCCACATCTGTCGGCAGCAGACCGGCTTCGGCAATAGCCTGCTTCATAACGTTGACGGCACCCATGCCATCAGGGTGAGGAGCAGTGATATGGTATGCGTCAGCAGTGAGTCCGGAGCCAATAATTTCTGCATAGATTTTTGCACCCCTGGCTTTTGCATGGCTTAGCTCCTCAAGGATAAGGGCTCCGGCACCCTCACCAATGACAAATCCGTCACGGGTCACATCAAACGGTCTTGATGCTGTGGCATATTCCTCATTGTTTGTTGACATTGCCTGCATCGCATTGAAGCCGCCTATGCCGGGAGGATTGACAGAGGCTTCCGATCCGCCGGCAATGAAAAGGTCAGCCTTGCCAAGGAGGATGTAATAATAGGCGTCGATCAGAGCATTGGTTGATGAAGAACATGCGGATACAGTGGCAAAATTAGGCCCCCGGAAGCCATATTTTATCGAGAGCATGCCGGCAGCGATGTCACTGATCATCTTTGGAATGAAAAAAGGGCTGAAACGGGGAGTTCCATCACCCATTACAAACCCTCTTACTTCTTCCAGAAAAGTCTCTATTCCGCCAATACCAGAGGCCCAAATGACACCGGAACGGTCCTTGTCAGTTGCCTCGGGATCAAGACCGGCATCCCTGACCGCTTCATCTGCCGCAACATGGGCATACTGAGTATAGCGGTCCATTTTGCGCGACTCCTTCCTGTCAAAAAACTGGGAAGGATCAAAATTCTTGATCTCACAGGCAAACTTGGTCTTGTATTTGGTGGTGTCAAAATGAGTAATCATTCCGGCACCACTCACGCCATCCACAAGACCTTTCCAGTAATCCTGCAGATTGTTGCCGATAGGGGTCAGCGCCCCCATTCCGGTAACTACTACACGCCTCATGTCAGGTTATCAGGGATAACTACTTGGCGTTTTCCTCGATATACTTAATGGCTTCGCCTACGGTGCTAATGCTTTCTGCCTGATCATCAGGAATTCCGATGTTGAATTCCTTTTCAAATTCCATGATCAGCTCGACAGTGTCAAGAGAATCTGCGCCAAGGTCATTTGTGAAATGTGCTTCGGGAGTAACCTCTGCTTCATCAACGCCAAGCTTCTCAACGATGATCTTCTTTACTCTTGTAGAAATGTCAGACATACCAATCAGTTTTACGTTAATACTCGTTTTTAAAACTCTGCAAAGAAATATATTTGTACTATATTTTTCAAACAATTTGCCGGAAATTTACATGGCGGCAGATTTAATTTCAAGTGATTCAACAGGTTAAGGCTCATTTCACAGTGCCGGGGCACAATTGTTGGAATCGTACTAATCAGCAGAAAATGAAGAACATATCTATACTCGCATCCGGGACCGGAACAAACGCTGAAAACATCATCAGATTCTTTTCGAACGATAAAAAAGCCAAAGTAACCCTCGTTTTGTCGAACCGGCCTCAGGCCAAGGTACTGGAAAGGGCTGCGGCACTTGGGGTGGATGCGTTTTTTTTCGACCGGCCTCAGTTTTATGAAACCGGAGAGGTGCTGATGATGCTTCGTCGCAGGGAGACTGACCTGGTTGTACTGGCAGGGTTCCTGTGGCTGGTGCCCGGGGATTTGATTGAAGCTTTCCGCGGACGTATCATTAACATTCACCCTGCCCTTTTGCCACGGTTTGGCGGGAAAGGGATGTATGGCGACCGGGTTCACCGTGCTGTGCTTGATGCCGGCTGCACGGAAAGCGGTATTACCATTCATTATGTAAATGAGCATTATGATGCCGGTGACATAATTTTCCAGGCCACCTGCCCGGTGCTGCCGGGTGATGATGCTGACAGCCTTGCAGAGCGGGTTCATGCCCTGGAATATGAACACTATCCGAGGGTCATAGAACGGTTGGTGGAGAAGATTTGATCAATTAATAGGCATTAGGCAAGAGGCAATAGGCAATAGTATTGGCAAAACATCTATTAACTGCATGATCAGCAGTTATTTCCACTACTGCCTAATGCCTACTGCCTGTTGCCTTCAATAGTTTATTGTTGCCAGCAGATTAATATAGCCTTCTGCCACCTTATTGAATTGCTCCATTGCCTCCGGGGCGACCGGATTGACAGGAGGGGCTTCAACCCTCAGGGGATCAATGGCAGAGCCGTTGCGGTAAAACCGGAAGTCGAGATGCGGCCCTGTTGAGAGACCAGAGCTTCCCACGTAACCGATAACCTGTCCCTGTTTTACATAGACTCCGGGTGCTATTCCCGGGCCATAGCGTGAGAGGTGCAGGTATGCAGTTGAATATACGCTGTTATGGGTTATCCTCACCATCCTGCCGGCTCCTCCCTCATAGGCTGTGCTTGTCACCCTGCCGTCGCCAATGGCAAGCACCGGTGTACCGATAGGTGCGGCGTAGTCAATGCCATGATGGGGTCTGACGATCTTGAGTATCGGATGCATCCTTCCGCCCGAGAAGCGGGAGCTGATGCGTGAGTATCTCAGTGGTGCCTTCAGAAAGGCCTTGCGCAGGCTGGCGCCGGTGGTGTCAAAGAATGACATCGTGCTGTCCTGTATGAATGGAATGGCAAATATTGTGCTCCCGGCATGCTCAAACTGTGCAGCATGTATGCGTGTGATGCCTACCGACTCCTCTCCTATAAACTCTTCCTCATAGATCACCTTGAACCTGTCTCCCTTCTGCAGTCCGAAGAAATCGATGGTCCATGCATAGATCTCGGATAGCTCGGCAGAGAGATTGGGATTAAGATTGTTTTCCATTGCCGTCTCCCAGAGTGAAAGGGTGATGGTGCCGGATGAGTAACGGAGCATTCTCTTTATCTCGGCATCATGCCTGTAGATTGCCAGGGTGTCTTTCAGTGAGAAGACATATGCCACCCTGGGGTCATGCTGGTAAATGAAATAGTCGGCTTTGCTAAGGGTGTCTTTGGTTATCAGTACAGAATATGAACTTCCGGTACGTACTCTGCGTGGGTCAAAGGTCTCCCTGTTGTCCCGGAGCAGCTTCTCAATGTCATTCCATTCAACCCCCTGTGCAGACAGGATGGATGAGATGAACTGGTTTCTCTTTACCTTTCCTGTAACTATATTGTATGAATCAAGCGGTATGCCGAAGAGGGTGTTGTCCCCCGTTGTATTACCTGCAGAATCTATTGTCCTGACTGCCGCGGGATGGGAGTCCGGATCAGTACCTGCCAATGTGGTGGATCCGGAGTCCGTGACTGTGATGGTTCCTGTTACAGCTGCTGAATCAGATCCTGCTGCAGATATGGAGTCCGGGCCGGTTGCCAGACCGGTGGTTTCAATGATTCCGGGTGCAGTCTTCCCTGTATTGCCGGCAGCACCGCCCCTGATGCATGAGGCGGTTGTCAGTATTGCAGCCGCAGCTATTA
>SBFZ01000068.1 GCA_006227095.1 Bacteroidota bacterium
CAATGATGCCGGGGGTTATTCACCTCCCTACAAGTTCTTCCTGCTACTGTCGTCTCTGATGTTCCTGGCCGCAGGACTGATTTACCTCCGGCGGATACTTCTGACACACGCCACCGACATCACTGCTGCACTTGTACTGGCTGCTTTTATAACCGGCACGAACCTATACTGGTATACTCTTTACCAGGGGACGATGTCACATGTGTACTCATTTGCCCTGATAAGTGCCTTCATATGGTATTCAATGAAATGGCACAATAAAAACAGCACGGATTCACAAACCTGTACCGCGGATATCAACCCGGCTGAACCAAATGCCCCTGAGGAGTTATCAGCTAACTCCGGAACCGGCATTTTCTGGCCTGCTGCCAGAATCGGTTTGCTGCTTGGACTGATTACTCTCATCCGTCCCACCAACATTATCATTGTCCTTTTCTTCCTGCTCTACGGTATTAACACCTCAGCCGGATTCCGCAAACGTGCCGTTGATCTGATTGCAGCCTGGAGACAGTTGATTGTGATAGCCGTTATGGCATTGATTGTCTGGATACCCCAGATGGTCTACTGGCGGGAGATGACCGGTCACTGGCTATGGTTCTCCTATGGAAGCAACGAACGATTCTTCTTCGGTGACCCGGCTATCATCAAAGGACTCTTCAGCTGGCGGAAAGGGCTCTTCATATATACCCCGCTGATGGTCTTTGCCTTTGCCGGCATTATTGAACTGTGGCGACGCCGGTCTCCCCACGCACTGCCGGTGACACTCATGGTTCCACTTAATATTTACATAATCTTCTCATGGTGGTGCTGGTGGTACGGAGGAGGATTCGGCCAGAGGGCATTCATTGACACTTATGCCCTGATGGCTGTCGCCTCCGCTGCGCTCCTTTCCTCCATTATGACACCCGGCAGAAAATTGCCTGCCTCAGCCCTGCAGGCCGGCATGAACCCGGGTAAAAAACTTTGCAGGAGCACAGTCATGACGGCCTTCATAATGCTTGCCTCACTCGGCATATATTATAATATACAGTATTATCACGGTGCAATACACTGGGATTCAATGACCAGGGAGGCATTTTTTGATTCATTCGGCAGGATCAGACCCTCCGCAAATTTTCAAAATCTGCTTGAAGCTCCTGACTATGAAAAAGCCAGAGAGGGCCTTGACTGGTAAAACCTGTCTCAGCCCTCCAAACCAATTAACACAAGATCGTTTACGGCTTTTATCGCCAGTTATTTCAACCGATTGAACCCGGCGTAACCACAGGTTACAAAAGAAACAACTGCAAATTGTGCCGAAGCTCTGCCAGCCGTATGCTGTCAATTTTACTGAGCCTTCTTTATGCTCGCCATTATATAGTCCTTTGGCTTGACACCGATTATCCTTTCAACCTCCTTGCCGTCCTTGAAAAGGATCATTGTGGGGATATTCCGTATGCCATACTGAGCAGCAACCTGCTGCTGTTCATCCACATTCAGCTTGTAGATGGTTGCGCTTCCGTCAGTCGCTTCAGCCACCTCGTTGAGTATTGGCGCCATCATTTTGCAGGGCATGCACCAGTCAGCCCAGAAATCAACCAGTACCACCCCTTTCTTTGTCTTATGTGCAAAGTTCTGTGCGGTAAGGTGCTCAATAAGCTCGCTGTCAGCAACTGCCGGTGTATTCTTCATCTTGTTGTATGACCTGACAAAGAGTATCACCAGTACGGCTATAATCACTGCAGCTATTATCAATCCTTTCATTTTCATTTATTTATAAGTTTATAAATTTATCAGATTAATGGAAATCTCCGAAAATATTAATCCCGTGGCCCTGTCCGGGCCCGGTCTCACGCATGATTCAATTCCACCTGTTCTCTTTTTTTCGTATGCAGGTATTCAGCTGCAGCAAGGGCCGCAATGGTGCCGTCAGCCACAGCCGTGGTAACCTGCCTGTAACGCTTGGCGTTGGCATCGCCGGCTGAGAATACACCCCCGATACTGGTAGACATGTCGCTGCCGGCAATGATTTCACCCCTTTCGTTCAATTCCACCAATCCATTCAGCCATTCGGTATTGGGTACATAACCTATGAAGATGAATACCCCGTCAGTTCTGAAGTCAGTCACTTCACCCGTTACGAGGTTTTTGATCCTGACTCCCTCAAGTTTTTCATCCCCGTAAAACGAATCAATGGTTGATGACATAACGAAACTGATCTTCGGGTTTGCCTTTGCTTCATCCACAGCATACTGAAATGCCTGGAAGTGATCAAACTGGTGCACAACAGTAACCCTGGTGGCATACTTCGTCAGGGAGACGGCCTCTTCGAGGGCCGAGTTGCCCCCGCCGACAACCACTATTTCCTTTCCTGTGAAGAAGTCGCCGTCACAGGTTGCACAGTATGATATGCCCCTGCCCTTGAAGGTATCCTCACCCGGCACCCCCAGGGTCCTTGACCTGCCTCCGGTGGCAAGTATAACCGAGTCTGCGGTATAGACTTCACCGGATACTGTTGTTACACTCTTAAGTGGTCCTGCCAGTGAGAATGATCTTATTTCAGCGTTACCCCTTACCACGGCACCAAAAGCAGTTGCCTGTTTCTTCATCACCGTGCCAAGCATGTAACCATTGATTTTCTCTATTCCCGGATAATTGGCAATCTCATGGGTAAGCGTCATCTGCCCTCCGGGTGTGCCTTCGGTGAGAAGCAGTGTCCTCACCCTGGCACGTGAGAGATAAATGGCAGCGGTCAGTCCGGCCGGACCCCCACCCAAAACTATAACATCATAATGGTTCCCCTCCGTCATGGCTTATGCATTGGGCTGACCAAATTCACCATCAAGGATTGACTTCACCTGTGCCATATTCTGGATACTTGTGGTGGCTTTTACCATCTTGCCGTTCCTGTAGTAAACGGTGTATGGCAGTCCCATGAAGCCACGTGTCATAGGTGCATTGCGAATTACAGCTGCCTCAGGGTTGTCAAACTCCATATCAAAGAACTTCACATGGGTGTAAACCGGTTCAAGCTCTTCCATGATACCGTAAACTGGTATACACATTGGGCCCATCCGGCCACAGCATACCATTACATTTTCATTCTCGCTGATGATTTTCTCGAGCTGCGCTGCAGACTCAACATGATTAAGATTCGTGTAAAGCATATTCTTATTTTTTATTTGATTACTATTCCTGACCGCATTATTATTTTCCGTCTGTCGCGTCCTGACTAATGACTATTGCCTATTGCCTACCGCCTGCTACTCTCAGACCATCCTCACCTCATGCGTCATTTCAATACCCGCCTTCCGGTATACTGCCGATACGCCGCAGTAACGCTCCATTGACAGGCTGATTGACTTTTCTATTTTCTCAGGATCAAGATCCTTGCCCCTGAGTTCATAAATGACATGCATCCTTATAAATGCATTGGGATGCTCGTCCTCGGTGTCACCTTCCACAATTACGTTGAAGTATTCAACTTCCTGCCTCATCTTTTTGAGCAGTGAGATCACGTCCATTCCGGTGCAACCTGCAAGTGATGCAAGCATGAGCGGTTTGGGACGCGGTCCGCTGTCATCACCGTTCTCTCCTGCCTGATCCATATAAAAATGATGTCCGTTGACTTCAGTATCAAATTTCATTCTGCCATTCCATGCAGCTTCTGCCTTGTGTTTCATTGGTTAATTTTATTTGACGCAAAGGTAAAACCAATATGCGGCATGGTGATCAGACCTTCATCCAGGTATGTCATGCCGGCAATTGAAACGTGACAAGAAAAAAGTTGTCGCACTCCTGCTATGGCATCTCAAAACGAAGGGCATGCTGAAAACAGTAGTACGCGGTAACTTAACGGTTTATTCTTAAATTTGCAGATCACTGCAGCAAATGAAAACAATCAGCAACACAGACAAGGATTTTGTGTGTGACATCACGCTGCCCTGCTTTTCAGCACTTACCGGCGATGAGACTGAACTGGTACGCGACAGCAGGGTTCAGGTGGTCTTCCGTCGTGGAGAAAACCTGACAAAACAGGGAGCGTTTGCCTCCTACGTCATCTTTATCGTCAACGGATTTTCACGTCAGTATATCGAGTGCAGCAATGGGCGCGACTATAATCTCAGGATCATCAATCCGGGTGAAATGGTTGGTCTCTCCGCCGTATTCAACCGCAATACCTTCAATTATTCGGTAGTAGCCGTGACCGAGACCACAGGTTTTCTCATTGAAAAAGAGGCCATTGCCTCACTGGTAAAGAAAAACGGAGCATTTGCCTTCAGCATTATCAGGCGTTATTGTGAGCATAATTCCATCCTCTATTCTTCGCTGGACCATATCCTGCACCAGCAGACCAACGGACGCATGGCGACGGTTCTTCTCAGCCTGGCACCGGAGAATTTTGATGGAGAAGATCTTTTCAGGCATCTTTCCAGGAGAGAGCTTGCAGATTTTGCAGGTATCTCCACAGAGGGTGCCGTGAAGGTGCTGAAGAGCTTCGAAAAGGACGGTTTGATCAGGCTGGAAGATAAGCATATCATCATCCTGAATAAACCACGGCTCGAAGAGATCAGCCGGACAGGATAGCAGTTGCACCGGTCAGCAATGATATGCCGGACAAGCCAGCCGGAGATCCGGTCAGCAAAATCATCCGGAAAGGATAAACATTACAGCCTTATCATTGACGGCGGAAGGTTGAATCCCTCCAGGTGCAGCATCAGCGGTGTATTCCGTTCACTCTCGCTGACACCTGTTACATCAATATCCACCGTCTTCCTCTCGCCCGGAAGAAGTACAATGTAATTATCATCAATGAATACGGGGGTGATCATCTCGCCGTCAGAGGCACGGATTACCTTCATCCGTACGAAAAATGCCGCTGTTTCGCCGCTGTTTGCAAGATCAACACTGAATTTTCCACCGGAGCTTTTCATCATCTGACCCACTATCCTTGCCTCCGGAAGTGCAGTGAGATTCTTCCGGTCACCGCCGGCCGGCAACCAGTATACATTGTCATCCACAGGCAGGCCGGTTGAAACATATGTAATTTTCAACTTGAGGAAATGAACTGCAGCCATGATACCGGAGGGAGAATCCTTACCGGTTCCCGTGAGGTCAGGGTCCCACACTTTCGTGACGGAGTTCGCGTCAACAG
>SBFZ01000007.1 GCA_006227095.1 Bacteroidota bacterium
TCTCACCTTCAATCGCGGTAATAAAATCCTTTAATGGCAAATCTGGCTTATCCGGATCGAAATAGAAGCCACCGTTTTTGCCTTTCATGGAATCAACAAATCCCATTTTCACCAAACGGTGCAGGATCTTGGCAGTGAAAAACTGGGGAGATTCAATCTCCCTGGAAATTTCCACCACCCCGGGTTTCCGGCCATTCAGGTTCTGTGCCTGTATATATACCAGACTCCTGAGTGCATATTCTGTTTCTTTTGTAAACAAGGTAGTTGACTTTTTGGATTCAACAAATGTAATTAAAACTTGATGCAAAAATACAAAAATTATTAAATGACCTTTTTGTCATTTATTCAAAATAATGATATCTTTGTCCTGTAATCAATATCATTTTAATATGAAACAGGAAGAACAGCTTTTAGGGAATATAGTGGCGAAGGATTTCAGGGCGGCCTCCGTACTTAGCGGAGCCGGACTGGACTTCTGCTGTGGCGGCAGCAAGACTCTTGAAGCCGCATGCAGGGAAAAAGGAATCAGGACTGAGGATATCCTGGAACAGCTGGCTGACCTTGATAACCAGCCTGTCATACCGGGACAGAACTTCAATGACTGGCAACCGGATTTCCTTTCTGACTATATTGTAAACGTACACCATTCCTATATAAGGAAAACCCTCCCCGACCTTCTTTTCTACACTGATAAGATAATGAATGTCCATGGTGACAGGCATCCTGAATTAAAAGTGGTTGCCGGGCTGTTCCGCAGACTCGGCAAGGAGCTTCTGGCTCACCTTGACAGGGAAGAGGAAGTTCTTTTCCCGGCCATCAGGGAAGCAGTGAAAACAAAATCGCCCGAGGCTTTGAAGACTATCGCCGGAGAATTGCCGGGGATGAACGATGAGCACGAATTTGTAGGGGGAACCATGGATAAAATAAATGAGATCACAGGCGGATATAGGGTGCCTGAGGACGGCTGCAACACCTATGCCGTTACCTGCAGACTTCTGAAAGAATTCGAGGACGACATTCATATACATGTCCATCTTGAAAACAACATTCTGTTTCCGAAATCCTTGAATCTCCAGATATAAGCGCTAATCAAACCTTGAAATGATCATGAAAACAAGAAGACTCTGGATTGGTTTTTTGACCGTAGTGACGGTATCTTTTGCGGTACTGCTCTTTTTCGGAAGGGAAATTTACCGTCAGGCACCTCCGGTTCCTGACAGGGTGGTAACAACTGACGGAAACCTGCTCTTTACGGGTCAGGATATAAAGGACGGACAGAATGTCTGGCAATCTATGGGGGGCCAGGAGATGGGAACCGTTTGGGGGCATGGCGCCTACCAGGCTCCCGACTGGAGTGCCGACTGGCTGCACAGGGAGGCAGTATTCATCCTGAACCGCATGGCTCAGGAGACTGACAGCGCTGGCTTTGATCAGCTCAGCGAAGAGAGAAAAGCATCTTTAAAAGTCCAGCTGCAGCAGGAACTTCGGCCAAATACCTATGATGCCTCAAGTGGCGTTCTGACGGTTTCGGTACTGAGGGCTGAGGCCATCGCCCACAACAGCAGCTATTATGCCGGCCTTTTCACCGATGATCCTGCCAGGGACGCTGAACGGGAAGTATACAGCGTGCCCGAAAACTCCCTTAAAGACCCGGAAAGGGTAAGGCAGCTGAACGCTTTCTTCTTCTGGATATCATGGGCATGTGTTACACAACGCCCGGGTCAGGATATAACTTATACAAACAACTGGCCGGCAGAAGAACTTGTAGGCAACAAACCCACGGGGGCATTGCTTCTGTGGACCGGCTTCAGTGTGATAATCCTGATTGCAGGCATAGGCCTCATGGCATGGTATTATGCAAGGAGAAAAGATGAGAGTTCAGGCGCTTTGCCGTCTGATTTTCCGCTGAAGAATGAAAAGGTAACGCCTTCACAAAAAGCAACCCTGAAGTATTTCTGGATCGTCTCGGCACTGTTGCTGGTGCAGGTGCTCATGGGTGTCATCACTGCACATTACACCGTTGAGGGGCAGGGGCTTTACGGAATTCCGCTGGCCAAATGGCTCCCATACCAGATCTCGAGGACATGGCATGTTCAGATAGCTATTTTCTGGATCGCCACATCATGGCTTGCAACCGGACTTTATTATGCTCCCGCGATCTCGGGTGTGGAGCCAAGATTTCAGAAGCTTGGCGTTAACTTCCTCTTCGGGGCACTTCTTGTCATTGTTGTAGGCTCTCTTGTTGGCCAGTGGCTGGGTGTTATGCAGAGGCTGGGCCTGGTGCAGAACTTCTGGTTCGGACACCAGGGCTACGAATATGTGGACCTGGGGAGATTCTGGCAGTTGTTCCTGTTCATCGGACTGATAATCTGGCTTCTGCTGATGGGAAGGGCAATATGGCCGGCCCTGAAACAGAGATCAGAAAACCGGAACCTGCTGGTTCTTTTCCTGATATCTGTAATAGCTATTGCAGCATTTTACGGGGCAGGGCTGATGTGGGGACGCCAGACGAACCTGGCTGTGGCAGAATACTGGAGATGGTGGGTGGTTCACCTGTGGGTGGAGGGATTCTTTGAGGTATTCGCTGCAGTGGTAACAGCGTTCCTGTTCGTGAGGCTCAGGCTCCTCCGGGCGGAGACGGCGACCACGGCGGTTCTGTTCTCAACAATTGTCTTTCTTTCGGGTGGCATCCTCGGGACATTCCATCATCTTTACTTCACCGGGACACCGACAGCGGTGCTTGCCCTTGGTGCCACCTTCAGCGCACTCGAGGTGGTTCCTCTTGCACTTATGGGATTCGAAGCCTGGGAAAACCTGAAAATAAGCCAGAGCTCCGAATGGATAAAGGCTTACAAATGGCCTATTTACAGCTTTATTTCAGTTGCTTTCTGGAACCTGGTCGGCGCCGGGATTTTCGGTTTTCTCATCAATCCTCCCATCGCGCTCTATTATATGCAGGGGCTGAACACCACACCTGTTCACGGTCATACCGCCCTCTTCGGAGTTTACGGAATGCTGGGAATAGGACTAATGCTCTTCGTTTTGCGCGACATGAACAAGGAATCGGTATGGAAAGAGGGATTCGTGAAATTCGGATTCTGGAGCATTAACATCGGACTGGCGGCAATGGTATTGATAAGCGTCCTTCCTGTCGGGCTGGCACAGACGGTAGCAAGTGTAAAGGAGGGATTATGGTTTGCCCGTTCGGCTGAGTTCATGCAGCAGCCATATATCCATACCCTCAAGTGGTTAAGAATGATTGGCGACACTCTGTTCGGCCTGGGAACCCTGTCACTTGCCTGGTTCATCTTCGGACTGGCCGGCGGCTGGAGCCTGAAGAAACAATAAATCTTCTTGATCTTGATTATTTATGTCCTGTCTGTCAGCAATGCAGACAGGATATGTTTTTAAATACCGGGCAGGCCATCCCTAACCGTTATTCTGACATATTTAAACGGGATCTGCAACCCTGTACCCTCTTTCCTATTGCTCACGCAATGTACGGGCCGGATCGAGGAAGGCAGCCCTGATTGTGTGAAAGGCCACTGTTAATAATGACAGGCAGGTAACTGACAGTATTGTAAGAATATAAAATTGCGGCGTGATACTTATTCTCAAGGCATACCCTTCCAGCCACCTTGTCATCAGCCAGTAACCTGCAGGAAGGGCAATGACAGAAGCGATCAATACCAGTACTATATACTCGCGGCTCAGCAATGCCACGAGACCTGCAGCAGTGGCACCATGTGCCTTGCGCAGGCCTATCTCCCGGTAACGCCGCCGGGAAGTAAAAGCCGCAAGCCCGAATAACCCGATAGAGGAAATAACCAGGCTCAGAAATGTGGCAGCATCCATAAGCAGACCCATATTTCGCTCATCACTGTAATAATCTTTTACTGTCTCATCAATATAGCTGTAAGTCACAGGGAAGTCAGGGGTAAAGTCCTTAACAAGTGATGATATTCTTTCTACTGTTGCTGACTGATCTCCGGGATGAAGTTTAACAAGTATTTTTCTCATCCACCATTCCCTGTTTTTATAAATGATAACCGGTTTTATTTCTTCATCAAGCTTCCTGAAATAAAAATCCTTAACCACCCCTGCAATTGTATATACACCTCCGTTTCCACCTATAACATTGCCAGGAGGTTCTTCCAAATCCATCTGCCTGGCCGCCGTCTGGTTAATCAATATTTCTTCATTGTAGCTTCCCCGGTATAAAGATCTTCCTGATACAATCTCCATTCCCATAAGGTCAAGGTAGTCATCATCAACCTGCAGCATATTGAATTTAAGAGCCTTGCCTGTCTCATTCCCTGGCCACTTGTTGAAAGTGTTGAAGTTACCCATGTTAACAGGGATACTGCTCCCCATTGCCACGCCTTCAACACCCGGGATACTTCGGATCTCTGACATGAGGGCATCATAATTTGCTTCGACACCCATGTTTACTGAAAAGCCAATTACCATTACTCTGTCCTGGTTAAACCCAAGATCCCGGGTTTGCATAAAATTTATCTGCCTGCTAATTACTGAGATGCTGAAAACAAATATCAATGTAAGTATGAACTGAAAGATTACCAGTGCTTTTCTTAATCCGGATCCTTCGAGGCCATTATTTGCCGATGGCCTTAAAACCCTGACCGGGTTAAAAGATGACAGCACAAGGGCCGGGTACGTTCCGGCAATAAGGCCTGTAACTGCCATCAATACCAATACCACAATAATATTCCTGGCATTCAGCATGTTTCCTTCCGTTATTTCAATTCCGGTAACCCTTTCAAAAAGAGGACCAAGGAGAATTGTAATAAAAGAGGCGATTACCACGGCGATTAAAGTCTGGAAAACGGATTCTCCAAATATCCGGATCATCAGATTGGTTCTTCCGGCTCCGACAACCTTCCTTACGCCAATCTCCTTTGCCCGGCTTGTAGCGGTTGCAGTAGCCAGGTTGATAAAATTTATGCAGGCCAGCAGAAGGATCATAAACCCTGTCAATGCAAATATCACTATTCTTGTAACAGGGCCCTTTCCTTTCTGATGAGTACTGAAATCATCAAACCCCGGGTCATTGTAGAGATGTATCCGCTCTATCGGATTAATAAAGAGCGTCACCTCATGTTTGAC
>SBFZ01000371.1 GCA_006227095.1 Bacteroidota bacterium
TGTCAAAAATATTAAAAAAATAAAGTGGCAGCAGATTACCTTTTTGATATGATTTTGAAATATTCTACTTTTACCGCCTGCATTCAGATCGAATAAAACAAAGCATTTAAAATGGCAAACCAGAAGAAAATCAAAGGTGTGATCGGGATCCTGACAGGTGGCGGAGATGTTCCGGGGCTCAACCCCGCCATCAGGGCCGTTACCATCAGGGCTAACAGGGAAGGATACAAGGTCATAGGGCTCCGAAGGGGCTGGGCAGGCATCCTGGAGATTATCAGGGACCCCAAGGCTGACAACAGCAACTGTTTCCAGGTACTTACAGATGACATTGTCAACAGGGCAGGAAGGACGGGAGGCACCTACCTCCATACTTCACGCACAAGGCCAAGTCATGTTGCAAAGAATTATGTTCCGGACCATCTGAAGGATACCTACAAGGATGAGATCAATGACCTTACACCGGAAGTACTTAAGAACCTCGAATGGCTGGGTATAGACTTTCTTATCCCAATTGGCGGTGATGATACACTCAGTTACGGAGTTCATCTATACAAACAGGGCGTCAAGGTTGTGGCCATTCCCAAGACCATGGACAATGACGTTCCGGGAACTGATTACTGCATTGGTTTCAGCACGTGCGTCACCCGTACCATACAGATGACCAATACCCTGCGTACCTCTGCCGGTTCGCATGAACGTATCATGGTACTTGAGGTTTTCGGAAGATATGCAGGTTTCACAGCCATGCTTCCCACAATGGCCGGTGCTGCCAACAGGTGTGTCATTCCTGAATACAAGTTTGACATTGAGCAGCTTACAAGGCTTCTGGTTGAAGACCGCAACTCGAACCCAAGCCATTATTCCATTGTTCTTGTCTCAGAAGGAGCCCTCTACAAGGGTGGAGAGATGATTTTCCAGGACAGTGAAAAAGATGCGTACGGACATGCCAAGCTCGGAGGCATTGGTGACCTTGTCTCGGCTGAGATTAAGGAACATACTGCCAAATACAACAACGGCAAAACCATAAACATCATCAACCAGAAGCTTGGCTATATGGTCCGCGGAGGTGATCCTGACGCTGTTGACTCTATAGTACCTATGGCATTCGGAAACCTGGCCCTGGACCTGATCATGAAGGGCATTCATGGCAGGGTGGTGGTTCTCAAGAACGGCCGGTATGACAATGTGCCGATTGACGTGGTCACCTCATCAAAGAAGGTCGTCAAGGTGTCAGAATACTACAACACCGAAAGACTGAGGCCCTACTACTCCAACTTCGAGATGAAGCCATTCTTCCTTATGGCAGCTGAATATTGAAAAGAACTGTAGAAACTTCAATAAAAAGAGTGATGTCCGGAAAAGCGAGGCATCACTTTTTTATTTTTGCGGCATAATGAGTGACAGGACACAGGGCATAGTGGTTAAATCGACCGGCAGCCGTTACAGGGTGCTCGATGAGGAGGGCAGGATACATGAATGTCTCCTCAGGGGCCGCTTCAGGGCTAGGGGTGTTCGTACCACAAATCCCGTTGCAGTTGGTGATCACGTTACCATTGACACCAGGGAAGGAGTCATCACTGCCCTTGCACCAAGGAAAAACTACATCATCCGGAGATCATCAAATCTCTCAAGGGAATCCCAGATAATTGCAGCTAACATAGATCAGGCATTACTCATGATTACAGTCAGAATGCCTTCGACTCCCGTGGAGTTCATTGACCGGTTCCTTGCAACTGCCGAGGCATACCGTATTCCTGCCGTTCTGGTAATAAACAAGACAGATCTCTATGACAGCGAGGGGATGACTCAGGCTGAGAAGATAATGGCGGTTTATGAAAAAATCGGATATACGGTTATGATGATCTCTGTCACGGAGGACGGGGATATAACCGATCTGGAAAAAGTACTGGAGAATAAGATTACCCTGATCTCAGGGAATTCCGGTGTGGGTAAAAGCACCCTGCTTAACAGGCTCAATCCCTCGCTGTCGCTGAGGACGGGCCCTATTTCCGATTATCATGAACAGGGTACGCACATCACCACTTTTCCTGAGATGCACCCCCTTCCCGGAGGAGGCTTTGTCATTGACACTCCGGGCATAAGGGGGTTCGGGGTTATTGACTTCGACCGCAGGGAGATATATCATTTCTTTCCTGAGATATTCAGGGTCTCATCTGCCTGCAGGTTCCACAACTGTCTCCATATTGACGAGCCGGGTTGCGCCGTTACAGAAGCAGTGGCCGGAGGCGCTATTGAACCATGGAGGTATAAAAGCTATCTGAGTATGGTGCTTGAAGACAATGAAAAGTACAGATAAGCGTTATCAATACTGCACATATTACCAATGAAAAGGACATTCCTTGCAGCATATAGCGCTTTTGTACTGTTGATGCTGGTTACTGCATATTTCTATATCAGCCTGTACAGAAACCAGATTGAGTATTCCAACAAACTGCTTGACAGGCAGGTAATGATAGCAGGCTCGGATATTGACAATACCAGCATGTACATTGTCAGTGACCTTACCGAAATTGATTTCTCCGAAGATATCACGCTCTTCTTTACCGATCCCGAAATCAACGAAAGGGCCAGGGAGAAGATGAAGCTCTATTATTCGAGGTATGAGGAGATCGTTGTTGGCCTTATGCTGTATAACACCGACGGTGATGTCTACACCCTCTTCAAGGACGAAGAGAGGAATTCCTGGCTTGACGGCTCATACAGGGCCCAGACGGTGCCTTATATCCATTCCATGGAGAAACTGGAGGCTGACCGTGACCGGTACAAGTATTACCTTCCGGTTCTCAAGGATGGTAATGTACTTGGAAATCTTGTCATTACTGTTGATTTCAGGCGGTTCTTTTCAGGCATTTTCGCAAAGTACAACCTTGAACAATATCAATGGCAATGGGTGGTAAATGATACCGGCGCTGTTGTGTTTGACAACAACTCCGTGGAGGTGACATATACGCATATTGACCGGATGGCCGCGGCGCTGGAAGAGGGTAACTCGGGACGGATGGCTCATTCCATGACCGCCGGAGGCGGGGAGAAGGAGGAGATACTTTCTTCTTATTATCCGGTGAATATATTCGGGCTCGACTTCGGACTGGTATTCTCTGCACACACTGATTTCTTCCAGAAGTTTATTGTCCGCAACTCCCATATCCTGGGACTTATGACAATGTTCACCATCCTCTTTGTTATCCTTATGTTCCGCCATTTTATCCGGAAACAGTCAAGGGAGCTGGAGAAGAAGAGTATTTCGGAGAGCAGCATGCTTTCAATTCTTGACCAGATGCCTGCGGGCTTCATCATCTACAACGAAAGCAGGGAGATACTCCGTGCCAACAGGAGGGCCGCCACCCTCTTTTCCTTTCAGGACGAAAACGAGATGAAGGGAAAGCTGATGCCGGACCTTTCGCGCAACGAGTACGACAGTGGTATCACAGCGCAGTTCGGGCAGGGAAAGGTAATCAGGCTGCCCTCGGCAGAGGGTGACAGGATTGTCTTCCTGAACAGTATACCTGCGACCTATGAAGGGATAAACTGTACCCTGGAAGCTCTCATCGATATCACCACCCTGGAGCTGGCAAGGCAGCAGGAGGCAGACGCCAACATAGCCAAGTCAGAGCTGCTGGCCAGGATGAGCTTTGAGATCCGTACCCCGCTGAACGGCATACTCGGCATGACGGAGATGCTGAGCCGGGCCGACCTGCCGGAGGAGACCAGGGACATTGCCGGACTGCTGAGAAGATCGGCTGACCTCCTGCTCAATATCATAAATGACATCTTTGATGTTTCCAAGGTTGAAACCGGGAAAATGATCCTTGACGAGATCCCGTTCAGACTCAGGGAAGAGGTGGCTTACTCCATGAACCTTATCAAGCGCCAGAACCCCGAATTGCCGGTAAAATTTGAATCAGAAATAGACCAGGCGGTACCGGAGAATCTCATTGGTGATCCTTACAGGCTCAGGCAGGTTATCACGAATCTGATGAGCAACTCTGTCGCAGGAACAAGGTCAGGTGAGATCAGGCTCGGATGCAGGGTGAACAGCTCTGAGGGAAACAGCTTCACCCTTGCCTTCACAATTACCGATACCGGCAATACCTATACCCGGGCTGAGATAAAGAAGCTCTTTGGTGATTATATCACAGCTTTAAGTGAGCGCTCTGAGTGGGCTGAAGATCTGAAGCTTGGCCCTGTCCTGGCGAGGCAGCTGACCGAACTGATGGGAGGCGAACTGAAGGCCGAAAGTCCTGCGGTGAAGGACGTCTCCGGGCAAGAGAAGGGTCTGAAGGTTACGTTCACGATAAAGGTCCACCTTAATGAAAAGATATCAAAGAAGCTGGATCTGAGCCATTTTGCTGATCCGGCTGACATACGCACACTCGTAATTACCGGTAGCCAGGGACGTGATGACGATTTCCTGAGTATCATGCACCGCGTGGGGTTGCCGGTCTCGGTGACCAGCTTCCAGAAGCACACCGTTTCACAGATAAAGACGGGAGCAGAAAGCGGCAGGAACAGGAACATACTGCTTGTCATCTTCGATGAACCTGACACTGATGGTTTTATTCCCGCTAAAGCACTTATGGAAGAGGGCCTTACGGCAGATCATATAGTGCTGATGTTTACATCCCGTGATCCGAAGGGTCATTATGCAAGATGTGTTGATATGGGGATTGATCACCTGCTTGTAAAACCATTTGCTGCCGAGGACCTAATGAATGTGCTTAAAGAGCACTTCCCTGCACTTAGCGGACGACCGGCACGCCTTAACTCAGACAGGTCAGGGCTTCCGGTTATCCTGGTGGTTGATGACAACTACCTTAACCGGAAGGTTGTGGGTTCCCTGCTCAAGGTTCTCGGTGTGCCGGCTGAGTTCGCATCAGGTGCAGAAGAGGCAATTGACATGGCAAGGGAAAAATCATATGACATTATTCTTATGGATCTTATAATGCCAGAGGTAGACGGTTTTGAAGCTGCCCGGACCATACTCGCCTCTGAACCCGACACCCGCATCATTGCCCTCTCTGCCGACAACATGCCTGAAACACGGGTAAAAGTGGAAAAATGCGGGATGAAGGAGCTTCTTGCCA
>SBFZ01000069.1 GCA_006227095.1 Bacteroidota bacterium
GGAGAGAGACTGAGCCGCCTCCGGAAACTGCTGGGCCCCGACAACCATGACCCGGAGCAAAAGTACAGGGAGGTTAAGGCAATATATGATGAACTGGAAATAAGACTGCAGGCAGAAAACCTGGCGTATGACTATTTCAACAGGGCATTCCAGGCACTTGACCAGGTTTCAGCCAAGGCTGAGCGCAAGAGTGAGCTTAAGCAGCTGGCAGTGAATTTAATAGGAAGAGTAAAATAAAAATTTTCCGCCTTTTGGCGGCGGAAAAGAAAGAATATATTTCGGTAATTATTGAAAAAGAATCAAGTCAGAGAGATGGCAAAGAAAACAGGAGTGATAAGTCAGGTGATCGGACCTGTGGTTGACGTTACCTTTGAAACAGCCGGAACCGATATGCCCAGTATTCTTGACGCGCTTGAGATTACGCGTCATGATGGTACGGTGCTTGTGGTTGAGTGCCAGCAGCATATAGGTGAAAAGACTGTCAGGGCAATAGCCATGGATTCAACTGACGGGTTGCAGCGCGGCATGGAGGTTGTTGCCACCGGTCAGCCGATTGTGATGCCCGTGGGTGACCAGATCAGGGGACGCCTTATGAACGTGACGGGCATGCCTATCGATGGCATCGGTGCCCTCGACAAGAAGGGAGGCTATCCCATCCACCGCAAGCCACCGAAATACGAAGACCTTTCAACCGAAAAGGAGGTACTCTACACCGGCATAAAGGTGATCGACCTCATCGAGCCCTACTCCAAGGGTGGAAAGATCGGCCTCTTCGGCGGAGCCGGCGTGGGCAAGACTGTTGTCATCCTCGAGCTTATAAACAATATTGCGAAAGCCTATTCGGGTCTGTCAGTGTTTGCCGGTGTGGGTGAACGTACCAGGGAGGGGAATGACCTCCTGCGTGAGATGCTTGAAGCCAACGTTATTTCCTACGGCAAGGAGTTCCTCGATGATATGGAAAAGGGGGGATGGAACATCGACCTTATTGACCGTGAGGCGCTGAAGGATTCAAAACTGGCCCTCGTCTTTGGTCAGATGAATGAACCTCCGGGTGCACGTGCACGCGTGGCACTCTCAGGTCTCTCCGTGGCAGAGTATTTCCGCGACGGTGAAGGGGAAGGAACAGGAAGGGATATACTCTTCTTCATGGACAACGTGTTCCGTTTTACCCAGGCAGGCTCTGAGGTATCTGCACTTCTTGGACGAATGCCGTCAGCAGTGGGATACCAGCCCACCCTTGCCACCGAGATGGGTGTGATGCAGGAGCGCATCACCTCAACCCGTCATGGCTCAATCACATCGGTACAGGCAGTATATGTCCCGGCTGATGACCTCACTGACCCGGCCCCTGCAACCACCTTTGCGCATCTTGACGCTACCACGGTTCTGAGCCGCAAGATATCCGAGCTTGGCATTTACCCTGCTGTTGACCCGCTTGACTCAACCTCAAGGATCCTTACACCGGAAATCGTAGGAGAGGAACACTACCGCTGCGCACAGAGGGTCAAGGAGATTCTCCAGAGATACAATGAGCTCCAGGACATCATCGCAATCCTGGGTATGGACGAACTCTCTGATGAAGACAAGCAGGTTGTTCACCGTGCACGCCGCGTTCAGAGATTCCTCTCACAGCCATTCCATGTTGCCGAACAGTTTACCAACATACCCGGAAAACTTGTCTCAATTGAAGACACCATTAGGGGCTTCAATATGATCATCGACGGCGCCGTTGACCAGTATCCCGAAGCTGCCTTCATGCTTGTGGGTACAATTGAGGATGCCATTGAAAAGGGTGAGAAGCTCCTTGCCGAGCACAGGTAAAGAATAAAAGGAGCAGACGTGAAGATTGAGATCATAACACCTGACAGGAAAATCTATTCAGGAGAAATACGCTCGGTACGGGTTCCGGGAAGAAAAGGATCGTTTCAGGTCCTCAAGGACCATGCCCCGATCATTTCCACCCTTGATGCCGGACCGGTGATCATGGCCGATGACCAGGGTGCGGAGGTGCAGTTTGAGATCACCGGAGGAGTAATCGAAGTCAGGAGGAACAGGATCATCCTGCTTGCCGATTCCGTGACTCAGGGCTGACGCCATGGATACCAGTGATTTCCGGAAATACGGCCACGATATTGTCGAGTGGATAGCCCGTTACTTTGAGAACGTGGAGAAGTACCCGGTAAAATCGGGACTCCTTCCCGGCACCATAAAAGGTGCACTCCCCGATAATCCCCCTTCCGGAGGCGAGTCATTTGACCTTTTCCTCAGGGATTTTGATGAGATAATAATGCCGGGCATTACCCACTGGCAGAGCCCGAATTTCTTTGCCTATTTCCCTGCCAACAGCAGCCCCCCTTCCGTCCTTGCTGAGATGCTCACAGCAGCCCTGGGGACACAGTGCATGATATGGGAGACCTCTCCGGCCGCGGCCGAACTGGAAGAGAAGATGATGGACTGGCTGAAGGTGATGACCGGGTTGCCTTCTGAATTTGAAGGCGTTATCCAGGACAGTGCCTCATCGGCCACCCTCGCGGCTCTGATAACCGCCAGGGAACGGGCAACACAATTCGTTTCAAACAATGAGGGACTGCAGGATGCTGGAAGGCTGCGCATCTATGCCTCAGCCCAGGCTCACTCTTCAGTGGAGAAGGGTGCAGGTGTGGCCGGATTCGGGAGAAAAAACCTGGTAAGAATACCTGTAAGGGATGACTATTCCATTGACCCTGAAGCACTGGAGAAAGCCATTGAAAATGATATTTCCTCAGGTTATATACCCTGTTGTGTGGTTGCCACTCTCGGCACTACCGGAACAACAGCCATTGACCCGCTGAGGCCTGTGGGAGAGATATGCAGAAAGCACAATCTGTGGCTGCATGTTGATGCCGCACTCGCCGGAACGGCTCTGCTGCTGCCTGAAATGAGATGGATGACTGATGGCATTGAGTATGTTGACTCCCTGGTCTTCAACCCGCACAAGTGGATGTTCACCAACTTCGACTGTTCAGCTTATTTTGTGCGGGATGCGGCATCCCTGATACGCACCTTTGAAATACTTCCGGAATATCTCAAAACACGGACAAGGGGAGAGGTCAATGATTACCGCGACTGGGGTATTCCTCTCGGAAGACGTTTCAGGGCACTCAAGCTTTGGGCTGTGATACGTTCCTACGGCGTTGAAAGGCTGCAGGAGATGATACGTGAACATATCAGGCTGGCAAAAATGCTGGCAGGCCTGATTGAAGCTGAGAAGGATTTCGAGCTTATGGCTCCGGTGCCTCTTAATACTGTCTGTTTCAGGTACCGCCCGTCCGGTATGGGAGATGCTGAGGCCAACAGCCTGAATGAAAAGATCAATCATGCACTCAATGACACCGGAAAGTTATACCTGACTCATACAAAGATCGGTGGAAGGTATATAATGCGTATGGTAACGGCCCAGACCGGTGTGACTGAAAAGCATGTGATGCAGGCCTGGGACCTTATCAGGGATGCAGCTTCATCGCTCTCTTCCCAGGACCGTGCCGTAGATATTGACTGAGAAGGCTCCGTTCAGGAAGTAACGGTCCTTTTGAGGCATATATCCTGCCCGTACTCCCGCACTGATTTCAAATGGTATTCTGAGCAGGAAGAAGTCTGCCATCAACTCTGATCCGAGGGAAGTGTAATTCTTTGATCCGGCAGTATATGTACGGCTGGTGTAGTCACTCACCCCCTCACCCTTCGAGGAGTCATAAAAAAATGTACCCCTGATTCTCTTGAGATAAAAGAGGCTTCCTGCCGCCAGGTCAGGATAAAACAGCGGCATGGTGTAGTCTGCGGAGAAGGAGAACAGCTTTTCCGCCACCAGGTCATCAGTGTAACCCCTTGGCCAGGGAAGTGAATTGCGGTAGAGGAGTGTTTTAACCGGTGCCTGGTTCTCCCATCCTGCCCGGAAGGCAAGGCTGTGGTTCGGCAGTAACCCCGGGAAGAAGAATGTGGTCCTCGCATAGCTCCTTTTGTTGTACAGATCATTATCCCATGGTGTGGTTGTCAGCCTCAGGTCTATGATCTGCCCCCATTTCGGGTTTATGTCACGGTATGCGGTACGGAATGTATTCGAGAAGTAGAGCCTTCCGGTAATATTGACAATATCGCGGTCAAAGGTTCTGTCGTCAGGGTTCCAGGTATACCTGTTCCGGTAGTTAATGTATACTGCCGGCATGAACAGCTGCCTGAACCTGCCGTATGCAAACCAGAGCTGGTCATATATACTTATGTTGAGCTGGAGGTCGCGGCCTGAAGCTGACGGCAGCTGGCTCACACTGGTATCTCTTGTGATCACCTGGTCTCCGCCCCATGTCATACGTGTATCTATCACCGGGTGCCACCCCTTCCATGCAACTCCTGAGTGCAGGTAGTGGTTGCCGTCACTGTATTCGTAACCAATTGTGGAGATAAGAGTGCTCAGATGGTTCTGTGACATAAGTGTAAGCCCCGGCCTGACTGAGGTTGGATCAGTACGCAGTGCATCGATGTCTCCGTAAAAGGGGAACCAGCTGTGAAAATTGAACAGGTGTGCGATTTTCCGGTATGGCACCGGGTTGGAGATGACAGGAGTTTGACGCTTATCAGCAGAGGCTGTGGTCTCCTGATCAAGGACCTGAAGCCCGTTTGCCGGGGAGGGAATAATTTCATGACCTGATAACCCTGCCGGACCGGCTGTGGCGGAACACTTTTCCGATGCAATAACAAAACCCTTCACGGTATAGTCAGAAAAGAGCAGTTCACTCCCCTTCAGTGAGAAACCCGATATACCGAAGCGTGACCCGGTTACCCTTTCAGCCGGGCCATTACCGGCAATCCGGTAAATATTGTCAGAGCCGTCTCCCTGTGCCAGAAAGAAGAGGGTATCATTGTGCATCTCCGCCTGTATGATGTCGGTTACGCTCTCCTCCATGTTGACAATCCACCTCTTTCCGGTGGGACGGTAGGTCCTGATCCCCTCACCGTTTTCATCGAGGGTAACCACTGTAACCTCCCTGCCGTCAGAAGACCAGGCCGGTCGTTGCAGGATGAGGTTGTCAGGCGGAACCACATCCATCATAACCTCACCGGTG
>SBFZ01000209.1 GCA_006227095.1 Bacteroidota bacterium
TCACTGGGGAACCGAATACGATACAATACCCTCCGCGGATCAGGAAGAGCTTGCAGAATATTTTTCGAAGCAGGGAGCCCGTCTGATAATCGGATCCCATCCTCATGTGATACAGAAGATGGTATGGGAAAAGTCAGATACTTCAGGAGAAGAGAGACTTGTTGCGTACTCTCTGGGTAACTTTGTCTCAAACCAGAGGACACGCAGAAGGGACGGAGGCATGATGATAAGGCTTGACATCACTGCCAGGGGAGACTCAGCATACATATCTGATGCCGGGTATGTGCTTACATGGGTATACACCCCGGTTGAGAACGGGAAAAAGAAGTTCTACATTCTCCCATGCGCAGGCTTTGAATCAAGGCCTGAGTTCTTTCAGTCACCGGAACACTATGATGCAATGATGCTATACATTGCTGACGCCCGCCGCCTCATGGACAATAATGGGACAGGATTCAGGGAGATGACTTTTGACGGCGTGACCTGGGTAACCGTGGAACGGTAACGGATCATACAATTCACTATCTTTACCGAATATAACTGAAAACAAATGGAGGGATCAACAGTTCTGCTTGCCGGCACCGCAGTCACCATCGGATTCGTTCACACCCTTGTGGGACCTGACCATTACCTGCCGTTCATAGTTATGGGCGAAGCCCGCAAATGGAGTATCAGGAAGACAATGTTCATTACATTCCTCTGCGGCCTGGGACATGTTTTAAGTTCAGTGGTAGTCGGGTTCATCGGAATTGCTGCCGGCATATCACTCTCAAAACTTGAATTCCTCGAAGGTTTCAGGGGCAACATTGCTGCCTGGCTGCTCATTGCTTTCGGGCTTGTCTATATGCTTATCAGCCTGCGCGCACTCTACCGCAGGAAGAAACATGTTCACTCCCATACCCATGCTGACGGCACCTCACATGAACATGAACATCAGCACTTCAGCGGCCATTCACATGTCCACCTTTCTGACAGGAAAAACCTCACACCGTGGATCCTTTTCCTGATATTTGTCCTCGGACCGTGTGAACCACTTATACCTATACTGATGTATCCCGCAGCTGAGAACAATATCCAGGGGGTGATCCTGGTGTCACTCCTCTTTTCGGCTGCCACGATTGCCACAATGATGGCTGTTGTACTGGCATTCAGGCTTGGTCTCAGCCGGATCAACACGAAGCCGCTGGAACGGTGGGTCAATGTCATTGCCGGTGCAACCATTGCAGTCTCAGGCCTTGCCATCCAGTTTCTTGGTCTCTGAGATCATTTTTTATTAGTAGCTTTGACCAAAATTTAACAGATGAGTTTCGATTACAATACGCAAAGGAAAAGAATGGCCCTGCCTGAATACGGAAGGAATGTTTTGAAGATGATTGAACATGTCAAAACCATAAAGGATCCGGAGGAGAGAAACCAGGCAGCCCGAACAATAATACAGATCATGGGAAACCTTAATCCCAACCTGAAGGAGGTTACTGATTTCAGGCACAAGCTATGGGATCACCTGATGATCATTGCTGATTTTGATCTTGATGTTGATTCACCCTATCCTGCCCCTGACCGCAAGAAGCTGGATGCCAAGCCAAACCGTGTTCCCTATCACAATGGCGATATCAGGTATGCCCATTACGGCAACATCGTCCCCGCAATGATAGAGGCAGCTGCAAAGATGGATGACGGTGAGGAAAAGGATTATCTCACTACACTCATCCTTAACCAGATGAAAAAAGATTACCTGACCTGGAATAAGGCCCAGGTTGCAGATGAAATCATAATAAGAGACCTTTCCGACATGTCAGGTAACCGGCTGAAGGTGCCCGAGAACTTCAAGATGCCTGACATCAGGGAGCTGATGGCGCAGCCAAAGAGCAAGACCCAGGGGAAACACCAGGGCAGGCAGCAGGACAAATACCAGGGCAGGTCAGGAAAGCAAAACAAGAAAAAACACAAGAACGGCTATTAAAATTCCAATTTTCAGGTCATGAGCATCACAAACATAACCACCTATGACGCCCCGCTGCCGGGAGGGCACTACTCCCAGGCGGTAGTATCGGGGAATGTGATCTTTGTTTCGGGACAGCTGCCGGTTGTCCCTCTGACCGGAGACAGGGTGGCAGGTGACATCAGGGAACAAACACTTCAGGCGCTTAAAAATGTGCTTGGTATTGTAAAGGCCGCAGGAGGCGACATCACTACCATTGCCCGCACAACCATATATACTACCGATGTCAGACACTGGGAAGAAGTTAACAGGGTTTACGCTGATTTCTTCGGTCCCGTCCACCCTGCCAGGTCAATCATCACCGTGGCCGATCTGCGCCGCGGCTGCCTCATTGAGATCGAAGCAGTGGCTTTCACCCTTTGAATTGCCACTTTGTCAGTTTTATGATTGTGGCCGGCATTTTGCTTATGGCCGGTAGTAAACTGTTTTTATCATGGTAAAAAAGAAGAGTCACGAAGAGAGGCATGATGAAGCCATGCCCGAACAGGAAATAAAGGAAACACAGGCAGGCACGGAGAGTGATGCTTCCGGGCAGCAGGCACCTGAAGGTGAACCCGGAGCAGCTGTAAAGAGCCAGACGGAGGATGACCTCCTTCCAAAACTGACAGAAATGCAGGACAGGTACCTGCGTCTTTCGGCCGAATTTGACAATTACAGAAAAAGAACCCTGCGTGAAAAGATCGAACTCTCACAGTCAGGAGGAGAATCGGTCATCAGAAACCTCCTTCCCATAGTAGATGATTTTGACCGTGCCATGAACTTCATACGGTCAACCGAAGACTGTAATGCCGTGAAGGCAGGTCTTGAACTGATTTACAGCAAGATAAATGATTTCCTGAAGCAGAGTGGGGTGAAGGAAATAGAAGCCATGAACGAGCCTTTCAACAGTGACCTTCACGAGGCAGTCACCACTCTGGCAGTTGAGGATGAGAAACTGAAGGGAATAATAATTGATGTAACCCAGAAGGGATACACACTAAATGAAAGAGTCATCCGCTTTCCAAAGGTGGTTGTGGGTGAATAAATGAATGTTTCTGCACTGAAAAATGTCAAAAAGAGACTATTACGAAATACTTGGCGTCAGCAAGGGTGCCACAAAGGATGAGATCAAGAAGGCCTACCGCAAACAGGCCCTGAAATATCATCCTGACAAGAATCCTGGTGACAGGGATGCTGAGGAAAAGTTCAAGGAGGCAGCTGAAGCTTACGAGGTTCTCAGCAATGATGACAAGAGAGCCCGTTATGACCAGTTCGGGCATGCCGGCATGAACGGAGGAGGATTTGGTGGCGGATTCAGCGGCGGAATGACAATGGAAGATATCTTCTCGTCATTCGGTGACATCTTTGGTGATGCGTTTGGCGGTGCCTTCGGCTCACGCCGGGGTGGCGGCCGGTCACGCGGCGTCAACAAGGGTTCCAACCTGAGGCTGAAGGTGAAGCTAACCCTCGATGAGTTTGCCCACGGGGCAGAAAAAAGGGTGAAAGTCAACAAGTATGTTACATGTACCACTTGTCACGGAAGCGGTGCTGCATCAGACAATGACGTGACTACATGCTCGTCATGCAAGGGTACCGGCCATACCACCAGGGTGATGAACACCATCCTCGGGCAGATGCAGACTACCTCGCCATGCAACGTGTGCGGCGGTGACGGAAAGGTTATCACCAAAAAATGCCCGAAATGCTACGGCGAAGGTATCGTTCAGGCCGAAGAGGTGATACCTCTCTCCATCCCTGCAGGACTGGCAGCCGGAATGCAGCTCTCGGTAACAGGCAAAGGCAATGCAGCACGCCGCGGAGGCATCAATGGTGACCTCATTGTTGTAATCGATGAGGAACCTCATGATGAACTTATCCGTGAAGGAAATGACCTTATCTATAACCTCTTTATCAGCATCCCCGATGCCATCCTCGGTGCAAACGTGGAGGTACCCACCATTGAAGGAAAGGTGCGGATAAAGATCGATCCCGGAACACAGGGAGGCAAGATACTGCGACTCAGGGGGAAGGGACTCCCCGATGTGAACGGTTATGGCAAGGGAGACCTGCTGGTAAACGTAAACGTCTGGATACCAAAGAATCTAAGCAAGGAAGAACAGAAAGCCTTCGAACAGTTTAAAGGCTCTGACAGCTTCAGCCCGAAGCCTGACGCCGATGACAAGGGCTTTTTTGACAGGGTCAGGAATTATTTCTCCTGAAAGCCGCAAAACCCCATCACAAAAGGTTGATACACCCGCTGCAGTCGTATCAGCCTTTTTTTTATATCTTTGAACTTCCCGGACTGATTTTAACAGTGGAAAGACAATGATATTATTTGAAGCCAAAGACGTTACAAAACGCTTTGCTACCCAGACCGCACTTGACGGCGTGAGCGTAAGCGTTCCCGAACAGAGCATATACGGGCTCCTCGGGCCAAACGGAGCGGGTAAGACAACCCTCATCCGGATCATTAACCAGATTACAGCCCCTGACAGCGGGGCTATCTTTCTTAATGGCCGCCCCATAAGGCAGGAAGATGTCAACAGCATCGGGTACCTGCCTGAGGAACGGGGCCTCTACAAGAAGATGAAAGTGGGTGAACAGGCCCTTTACCTTGCCCAGCTTAAAGGACTGAGCCATTCAGAGGCCATGCGCCGCCTGAAATACTGGTTCAGGAAACTTGAAATAACCGACTGGTGGGATAAAAAGGTGGAGGAACTCTCCAAAGGAATGCAGCAAAAGGTACAGTTTGTTACCACCGTCCTCCACGAACCCCGCCTCCTGATCTTCGACGAACCATTTACCGGCTTTGACCCCATCAACGTCAAGCAGATCAAGGACGAAATTCTCTTCCTCCGTGAAAGGGGTGCAACAATCATCTTTTCAACTCACAATATGAGTTCTGTTGAAGAATTGTGTGACAATATCACCCTGATAAACAAGGCTCACACCATCCTCGAGGGAAGTGTTGAGAAAATCCGTCATGACTGGGCCGGCAATGAGTTCGAGATCGTCTTTGCAGGCGAGGTCACCCCTACTGCCAACGGCCATTTTACCATGCTCAGCTCAACATTTGATGAAGGCAAAAGCAGGGTTATTGTCAAGGC
>SBFZ01000147.1 GCA_006227095.1 Bacteroidota bacterium
TGATATACCTGGCTTTCATTGAAATGGCAAATGCCGGGGAACTTTCCTACTGACCAGAATTCAACAGTCAGAAGTCCCGGCATTCAAAATCATTGGCTGACCGGTTTTATACCGGCCCGGAACAGGCTTCTCAGCTTTCCTTCACCACAAGCTTCACGGTAAGCTTGATATCGTCATTTATTGCGTTGTCACCCAGGTTTGCAAAGAATTTTCCCGAACCGAACCGTACATTGTAAAGTGAACGGTCAAAAGTCAGCGGTGCAGTATAGGTTAACGCATCACCGCTTTTCGACTCTGTAACAGTGAATTCCACCGGGTGTGTGGCTTCCTTGATGGTCAGGCTGCCTTTGACAAGCAACTTGCCGTCGCCGGTTCTGGTGCTGCCAGTGATAACAAGCTTCGAATGAGGATAGGTTTCAACTCCGAAGAAATCATCAGATTTCAGGTGGCCTACCAGCCTCTCACGCATCTTTTCGTCCTTCACATCACTGTTTTTGATGCTGCTCATGTCAACGATAAACTCACCGCCGGTAATGACATTGCCATCAACGCTGAGCCAGCCGCTTTTAAGATCAATGGTGCCCACATGCTCGCTGCCGACAATCTTATCCCCTTTCCAGTCAATAACAGTGGCCGATGCGTCAGCCACCAGCTTCTTCTGCGCCGGCATCACAGAAGCCGTAAATACCATTGCAGCCAATATAAAAAATACCTTTTTCATAGTCTTCAGTGTTTAATTTCCCTATAAACCGCTGAAGACCTGATTTTGTTCAACTAATATTGAATAAAGCTAAACGGGAAGATAGAGATTGAAATCCAACCGACCGGTTTTCAGATGCTTCTGATGTTCATTCCGCCGCTTACCTCAAAGATGGTTCCGGAGGAATATGCCCAGTCGCCGCGTGCCAGTGAAGCCACTGCCTTTGCCACATCCTCTGGCGTACCCCACCGTTTCTGCGGTATGAGCCCTTCGGCGACGAGCTTGTCAAATTTATACTTGCCTCTTGTTGTCAGTTCAGTTTCAATCAGCCCGGGCCTGATCTCATAGACGTTTATCCCCTCTTCCGACAGCCTGTCGGCGAAGACATGGGCTGCCATGCTCAGTCCTGCCTTTGAGACGCAGACCTCTGCAGCATGGGTGAAAGAGGTATAGGTAAGAAATGAAGTCACGAACATGATGGAGGGATGGTAGTCATTCACCTTTTCCTTCATCCAGATCATCTCGCGGGCTACGCGGCGGGCCAGAAATACAGGGCCACGCAGGTTGACATTCAGAACCCTGTCATAGCTCTCCTCATCCATATCAAGGATGTCATTCCGTTCAATCGGAGCCACACCGGCGTTGTTCACGAGAATGTCAATCCGTCCGTAATGTTCAAGAATGCTGGAGATAACTTCATCATGCCGGTCGGTATGAGCCACATCCAGTCCTACCGGGAAGAACCGGGCTCCCAGGCCCTCAATCTCAGGCTGCAGTGCGAGCATGCATTCACTGTCAGGGGTACGGGCTATGGCCACAATATCAAAGCCCCCGGAGGCAAGAGCCAGGGAAATGGCTCTGCCGATGCCCCTGCTTGCTCCAGTTATTATAGCTACCGGTTTAGAATTCATATACTAACCTCCTATCAGGTCAACGGCTTCTTCTTCAGGCTCAGTACGATCTCACAATCACCCTTCACATCGGCATCGGCAATAAGGTAGTTGCTCTGGTTGATGGTGGCCATGATATACTTCTTCTTCTTTCCGCAGATCATCAGATCACCGGCTGTATAGTTGCCAGGAACAGGAAGTGAGAGCTGTATGTATTCATAGCTTCCTGACAGGTTCAATGTCAGCCTGTCAGCTGTGTGGCTGTAGTGGTATTTCACGAAGGCCCCCGAGCTTTTGTAATCTATCTTCACCTCAGCTTTTTCAATACCGGCATTGATCCATTTCGGGCAGATGCGGACTCTTCTGAAGAGTTTGTCCTTGTCCTGAACGCCAGCCAGCCCTTCAACAAATGCATAGAGCATTGCTGACGATCCCCATCCGTCAGTGGGTTTGGCTTCGGGTGAGGTGCTTGTCTCAACCGTAGAAGGCCTGCCGTCAGGGAAATACCAGAGGTAGGTCTCGCCGTTACGGGAGATAAGGTCATAATAGCGCATCAGGATGTCAATGCCATACTGCTCATATCCGTATTCCAGGGCAGCACGTGCCAGCTCGCCACCGGTAAGAGGCATTATTCCTCCGTTGCAATAGGCCCCGCGTGACAGTTTATAGTCGCCGAAGATCCCTGCCGGGAAGGGCGGGTCAATCGAAAACCACTCTGCAAAAGCATCAGTGGTCTCACGACGTTTTATATACTCATTGATGATTGCCGTGGCTATCCGTGGTGAGGCTGCCCCCCTGTTTATGGCGGCCGGGTTGCTCAGGCTGAGCTGTGATGCCTCATCCACCCCTTCTATGGTCACAGGCGTCTGCTTGACAAAGTGAGTGTAGAACGATCCGTTGAAACATTGGGTGTTAAGGCTCTTGCGAAGCCTCAGGGCCCGGTCGCGCCAGAGGGCTGACCTGACCTTGTCACCAAACATGGCATACCAGTAAGACATGAAATGGAATGCCTCATAGTAACCACTGTTGTCACCATGGAAATACCCCCAGTAGGTGTTTTCGTCAATCTGGAACTGCAGCCAGTCATGGCGTCCTGCAGTATATGCAAAATCCCATGTGTCAATGGTATACGGCCGGCGGAACAAATACTTCTCCTTATCAAAATAACGCCCTTCCATTACAAATGAGAGGGCTCTTTCAAATGAGGGAATCAGGTTATGGACAAATGAATCATCACCGGTTGCCTGCCATGCCAGCCAGGCAGCCTTGATAAAACGGAACTCGGTGTCGGCCTCAACGGGTGTGCGGACATACTTTGTCCAGTTCTCCCGTTCGCATGGCTGCTTCTCGGGGAATGTGGTGAAGTAGTCAAATATCCGTCCGTTGCGCGCCTGGTTGTCAGCAAAGTGCTTGACAACACTTATAAGGTCTGGTTCAGTATAACGAAGTGCCCTCATCATGTCTGAATAATTTCTTATCCAGACTGAGCGGGCGTCGGGCGACCTGTACCCCCTTATCTTTTCACCATCAATATTGAGTTCGAGGAGATCCTGTTCGAGGAACCTGCTTATCCTGGGGATAAGCTCATCAAATGCCGGAGTTCCAGTTCTGACGTACATTACCGGGCCTTTAGGTTGGTTTTAGTGGCCTTAAAAGTAACAATTAATTTGCTTGATTTGTCGGTGAGCCTTCATTTTCTTCAGCCCCGGTATCACCCCTGTTGCCGGTAACTGTTCCGGCCTCCGTTCCACTCTGTTCCTCCTCCTCTTCTTCCTTCTCATAGAACGGAACAGGCTTTTGCGGACCCTCGCTTCGGTACCAGACGGCAAGTATCACGCCGGCGGCAGCGCCCAGCATGTGTGATTCCCATGAAATGTCAATCCTGAAACCGGGAAAAATGCCCCAGACCATCTCGCCATAGACAAATGCCACCAGCAGTGAAAGGGCCATAAGTGGTATATGCCGCCGGATAATGCCACTCACAAAGAGGAAGGATGCCAGTCCGTAGACAATCCCGCTGGCACCTATATGCCATGCAGGGCGGCCTGTTATCCAGACTGCCAGCCCCGTGAGAAGGGTGATCCACAAGAGAACCCTGAAGGAGACCTGTGAATAGAAGTAGAAGAGGGCCGTACCAAGTATAAAAAGAGGGAGGGTGTTATTGAAAAGGTGCCTGACTCCCGAATGAATGAACGGTGAGGTGACTATACCTGTCAGAGATGATACTTTCCCCGGGTATATGCCGAGAAAATAAAAACTGGTATCAAAGAGGACAGAGGCTCCTTCCGCCAGCCACATGAAGGCAACAAGAAGGAATGGAACCAGCATGCCTAACAGCATCCGTTTTCTTTCCACAGATGATGAGCCGTCAGTCATAAATGGATGGCGGTTTTAATTACCAGCGGTCACGGCCCGGGTAACGGATACCGGACTTGCGCCGAACCTCATCAAGGGTACGTGCAAGGGAAAGGGTGAATGAGAGCGGAACAACCGGGCTTTCGGTCAGACCGCGGTCAAGACAGTTCATGACCTCAGCTGCCTCATACTGGTACCCCTGTGCAGGAGGGGTGAAAATGCGGTCATCCGTATCTCCCGGAAGCTCAATGATCAGATGCTGACTCCTGTCGCGCCCCCGGGTAAGAATGAGATTGCCGTTTTCGCAGTTGAACTCCGTTGAGACCCCACCCATATTCGAGAATGAACTGTAGGCCTCAGCCATCCGGCCGTCAGCAAAGGTAAAAATCATGGCCGTGCTCTCATCAGCTCCTGTAGGTGCAAAGACCGAGACAGCAGATACAGTTGCCGGTTCACCCATGTACCTGAGAATATCCATTACCGGGTAGATGCCTATGTCAAGAAGTGATCCGCCGCCAAATGCAAGGTTGTAGGTCCTCAACTCCGGATCATAGGGCGATACAAAAGCGAAACGTCCCCTCATGTGAAGCAGCCTGCCCAGCTTCCCGCTCCTCAATATCTCATCAGCCTTCAGGTATGAAGGCTGGAACGGGGGCCACAGCGCCTCCATCAGGAAGAGATTGTTTTTCCGGGCCTCGTCGATCATCTCTGTAACCTCTGCGGCGGTTATTGACATGGGTTTCTCGCATATGACATGCTTCCCGTTGCGGAGCGCCAGCAACGTGTGCTGAAGATGATGCGAATGGGGGGATGAAATATAGACCACCTCCAGCCCCGGGTCAGCCAGCATTTCTTCATAACTGCCAAAGTGTTTGCTGAAACCAAACTCAGCGGCGAACTTTTCAGCCCTGCCGGCATCACGCGAGCCAACCGCATACAGATGAGCATTGTCAAGCAGCATCAGCGAGCGTGCAAATTTGTGAGCTATATTCCCCGTACCCAGAATTCCCCAGTTGTATGCTTTCATATACTATATTATTTCATTGATTACATGTTACTTACATGAGTCTGAATTTCATTTTAACCGGAGATTTTTCGCTCATGCAGATTTCATAAAGTTACGAATTCCTTCCCTGACAACCC
>SBFZ01000298.1 GCA_006227095.1 Bacteroidota bacterium
TCTCAATGAACCTCTTCGGATTCAAACCCTCAGTCTACAAATACCTGAACATGGAGTTCAGCAATTTCCTCAACGAACGTATTTCAGACCCGAAGGCAGAACTTGACATCCCCACCTCACTCGACAAGTTCGTGAAGAAGGGGGAGATCACCATACAGATACTAAGGAGCAATGCCCGCTGGTTCGGTGTCACCTACAGGGAGGACAAGCCTTTCGTGGTCGAGAGCATCCGTAAAATGGTTGACCAGGGAATGTATCCGGGAAAACTGTTCTAGCATCAAAACTTTATCGTCTGCGTTTGCAGACCATGGCGCGGGGTCACAGGCCCCGCGCTTCCCTTGGGAATAAAATCTCCTTCGATGGTGCCTGGCACCTCGCCCCGGACCCTCAGGTACTACCAGGTAAACTCACTGCTGATGACGGTGATATTGCCAAGGTTGTCGGTCACCTTCAGCTCCAGCTGATGGAGCGTATTTTCCTTCAGCCTTGATTTCTCAGGCCTGCATATCAACAGGTCATTCTTGGCGTCATACTCAGCCAGTATCCACTGACCGTCAACCAGCATCTCATAGCTCTTTATTCCCGAGAAACTGTCACGTATGGTGGCAGTAAACTGTGATCTTCCTGTAAGGTTGGCGCCACGCGCAAAAGAGAGTTTTGCTGTCGGCGGTACTGTATCTGTTGTGACGGCATAATCGCCCAGGCTGTTCATCTCCCCGCTGACAAAGCCATAGCTGTATTTTCCTCCTGCATACGATACGATTCCCTTTGGACTTATCTTTGCGAGGCAAAGCTTGTTCTCAAGCCCGGGAATAACCGTGTCAGGCCTGACGGAGAGTCTGAACCTGTCATGAATGGCAACTGTTTCGTCATGCACCGAGTGAACAGGTGAGAGGAATCCGTTCCCGCTCTTTCGTGTGGCATGATTAAACCAAAGGGTATCGTACAGGGCCCCTGCCGGGAAGTGAATCCGTATACCGTCAGCGGTGAAGTCAGAGGCCCTGCCCCATGGCAGCATCTTGCTGCAGCTGATCTCTGCCGGCGGCAGGACAGGATCTGACAGTGATTTTACCCTGAAGGTGACCCATGACCTGTTGTTATGGTTATCGGTGACTACGATCTTGATTTCATGTTCGGCATCATCATTGAATCTCAGCACTCCCCTCCGTACATGCCCGTCGTACATTGACAACCGGTCTCCCGGCTGTATGTGAAGCCTGTGAATATACTCCCCGGAAGTGATCCTGGCAGCATAGTCTATATGGGCATTTATATACCTGCTTTCACTGTATGCGAAACGGTCGGCCCGGAAGCTGAAGACCCTCAACCCGTCAGCTATCAGTTCAATTGAATATACACCGCACCTGTTGGAGCTGTTGTCAAAGGTATCCCAGCATTTGATCCCTATCCCCACTTCACCGTAAATCACGGGTGTGGTGGCAGATGAAATGCCGTAGGAACCATCAGAAGGGACGGTCCGCATTACCAGGCTGTTATGGCTGTTGTTTACAGAAGCACCCCTTGAGAGAGGGTAAAGGATCACCCTGTCTATCACCGGCCGCATCCGGTCACTGACGCCAAAATCAAACAACAAGGGATTTACCGGATCTTCCGTTGCCGAATCACGAAGCTCAAAATGGAGGTGGGGCCCTGATGACCCTCCCGTGTTCCCTGACCAGGCAATAACCTCACCCTTTGAGACCCGGAACTGGTTCCTTTGCGGGAAGAGTGAGACGCTGAAGCTCTTCTGTCTGTACTGGTTATCCCTGACAAACTCTTCGATATCAGGTCTGAAGCTTCTGAGGTGAGCGTAGACTGACGAGTAGCCTGACGGGTGCCTTACATACAGAGTCTTCCCAAATCCGGTTGGACTGACAGCTATCCTGTATATAAAACCTTCATCCACTGCAAGCACATCCTTCCCCTGGACGCCCCCGGTCCGGTAATCAATCCCGGTGTGAAAGTGGTCAGCCCTCAGCTCTGCAAAGCTGGCCGAGAGTGAGGGAGTCTCCCGCATGGGACTGATGAACGAAACATTTCCGGAAGGCTGTGAACCAATGACAGTTGTAGCTGTTATAGCTATGGCGAAGAGTATTGTTTTTTTGTTCATGGCAGAGTAAGATGTGCAAATCTAAAGTTCTGCCCGCAAAGAGCAAACTTAATGCCCTCTTTTTTTGAAAAGAGCAAAAGAAATGTTACTTTTGCAATATAGTTGTCAGCCATGAATGCAAAGGGATATGAGGAGTATCTTTTGCTCCGGAGAGCGGTTGAAGAACTGTTGTCGGAGCATGGAAAGCTGGTTGAGCTGACAACCGGTTTGGAAAACGAACTGTCAGAGGTCAGACGGCAGCTGGCAGCTAAAAACGAAGAAGTAAAGGAGCTTCAGGCAAGATACGAAAGAGCTAAGTTCTCGGGAGCAATCCTGGGCGGCGGGGAGGATGCCGTAACGGCAAGGAGGAGAGTGAGTGAACTTGTGCGGGAGATAGATAAATGTATTGCTCTTTTAGACAGATAATTATATAACAATGGATGATAAGCTTTCGATCCGGGTTAATGTGGCCGACAGGTATTATCCGTTGAAGGTTGAGAGTGAGAATGAGGAACGTATCAGGAAGGCGGCCAGGCTGATCAATGAAAAGGTGCTGCAGTACAAGCAGCGTTATGTTGACAAGGATACGCAGGATTTCCTTGCGATGGCAGCTCTTCAGTACGTGATCAGGCTCATTGAGATAGAGGAGAAGGATGATGACAGATCCCTTGAGGAAGGGCTGAACGAGCTGACTGAAAAAATCAACCAGAGTCTGTTGAAAAGATAGATACCCGTTCTTTAAAATAGCAGGATATTGCCCGCATTGTTTCTCTATTCGTTTTGGAAACTCAACAGTTTTTACTTTGGAGTAGGTCTTGGTTTGCCTAGGACAGGCCTCAGCCCGGTTCGCCGGGATCCCGATCCGTCGGGACGGTGGAAGCCCGAAGCATAACGGCCGCTCCAGCCATGTAGATATGGGGTTTTTTAAAAGTTGGAGGAACTCTGCGGGTTTTTTATATTAATAATTTAAACCTATGATTATAGCACAGATATCAGCAGGGATCTGTTTCGCCATTGGCGGGGCAGCCCTTATAGCAGGATCAGCGTTGTCATTTTACATGTGGCAGCTGATGCTGCGCAACAGGAGAAAGAAAATTGTTTCAGAAGCGGAAGCCGAAGCTGAGGTCATCAAGAAGGAGAAGATACTTCAGGCCAAGGAGCGTTTTCTGCAATTAAAGGCTGAGCATGAAAAGGTAATCAACGAACGCAATAACCGGATTGCCCAGGCTGAAAACAGGATAAAGCAGAAGGAACTTACCCTTTCACAGCGCCTTGAGGAGACACAGCGGAGGAAAAATGAAGTTGATGCCATCCGGGACAACCTGACCCAGCAAATGGAGCTTCTCGACAAGAAATCTGAAGAGGTGGCAAAACTGCACAGGCAGCAGGTTGAACAACTGGAAGCTCTCTCAGGTCTCTCGGCGGAAGAGGCCAAAAACCAGCTTATTGACTCACTGAAGGAGGAGGCCCGCACAGACGCGATGTCATACATCAATGAGATCCTCGATGATGCAAAGATGACTGCCACCAAGGAAGCCAAGCGTGTGGTGCTGATGGCAATACAACGTGTGGCAGCCGAAACGGCAATTGAAAACGCCGTAACGGTTTTCCATATTGATTCTGATGAGATCAAAGGACGCATTATCGGCCGTGAAGGCCGGAATATAAGGGCTCTTGAGGCTGCCACCGGGGTGGAAATAATTGTTGATGACACCCCCGAAGCAATAGTTCTCTCAGGATTTGATCCGGTGCGGCGTGAGATAGCCCGGCTGGCACTGCATCAGCTGGTCACCGATGGCCGCATACACCCGGCACGCATCGAGGAGATCGTGGAAAAAACACGCAAGCAGGTTGAAGAGGAGATCATTGAGATAGGCAAGCGCACCACCATAGACCTCGGGATACATGGTCTTCATCCTGAGCTCATCAGGCTTGTGGGCAAGATGAAATACCGTTCTTCATATGGTCAGAACCTGTTGCAGCACTCGCGTGAAGTGGCCAACCTGGCATCAATCATGGCTGCGGAACTGGGTCTGAACCCGAAACTGGCAAAAAGGGCAGGGCTGCTGCATGACATTGGCAAGGTGCCTGATGATGAACCGGAACTGCCACATGCTGTTCTGGGTATGAAACTTGCAGAGAAATACAAGGAGAAACCGGAGGTAATAAATGCCATCGGTTCCCATCATGACGAAACCGAAATGACAACACTTATTGCACCCATCGTGCAGGTATGTGACGCCATTTCAGGAGCTCGTCCCGGAGCAAGACGCGAAGTGATAGAATCATATATCAAAAGGCTCAATGAACTCGAATCAGTTGCCCTTTCTTATCCCGGGGTGACCAAAACATATGCTATACAGGCAGGAAGAGAGCTGAGGGTGATAGTAGGAGCTGACAAGGTATCTGACAAGGATACTGAAAACCTCTCTTTTGAGATAGCACGGAAGATCCAGAACGAGATGACCTATCCGGGTCAGATCAAGATCACCGTTATCAGGGAGACAAGAGCAGTCAACTATGCCAAATAATGAAGAAACTGAAGATCCTCAACATTGTCGGCGCGAGGCCCCAGATCATCAAGGCCTCTGCCATCAGCCGGGCAATCGCGGGAGAGTTTTCTGCTGACGTTCAGGAGGTTGTGGTTCATACCGGTCAGCATTATGACAGGGAGCTCTCCGATGTGTTTTTTGATGAACTGGAGATAAAAAGGCCTGATCACAACCTTCAGGTAGGTTCAGGCCGGCATGGCAGGCAGACAGGTATGATCATGGAACGGCTTGAAGACGTCATCCTCAATGAAAAGCCTGACTGCGTTGTTATCTATGGTGACACCAACTCAACCCTTGCTGCCGCCCTTGCAGCATCAAAGCAGCATTTCCCTGTGGTACACATTGAAGCAGGCATGAGGTCATTCAACAAGACCATGCCTGAGGAGATTAACCGTATCATGGCAGATCATGCTTCAACCCTGCTGATAGCTCCAACCAATGCCGCCTTCAAGAACCTGATGGCTGAAGGATTCCGTCCTGAAAATGTGGCGCCATACTCAATAAACAACCCGAGGGTCTTTCTTACGGGTGATATTATGTATGACAACAGTCTTTTCTACGCAGACCTGGCGGAGCGGAAAAAACAGGATTTTCTTGCAGGTCTGGGAGTGGCTGACAGCGAGTTCGTGCTTGTGACTATTCACCGTGATTCCAACACTGATGATCCTGTCAGGCTGACTGCGATATTCAGTACGATCAGGGAGCTGTCTGAGGCTAATTCCATTCCCATGATCATGCCGCTTCATCCCCGCACGATGATTGCACTTCGAAACCGGGCACCCGAGCTCTATGCCAGTCTGTCAGACCACCCGCTGATCAGGGTGGTGCCCCCTGTCTCTTTCCTTGAGATGATCCTGCTTGAGAAGAGAGCAAGACTGATAATCACTGATTCAGGTGGGGTACAGAAGGAGAGCCATTTCTTTTCAAGGCCATGCATCGTGCTAAGGAAGGAGACGGAATGGGTGGAACTTGTAAGGAACGGTACAGTGAAACTTGCCGATGCAGATCCGGTTAAAATCAGGGATGCATGGGACTATTTCATGACCAGCGGTGATACCCTGCAGTACCCCGGTTTTTACGGTGACGGCAAAGCCGCAATAACCATACTCAAAGAGATACTGGCTGTATTCAGGAACTGAGGCCTTCGAGGACAAGCTGCGCCAGTGCCCTGACCGAAGGCTTGTAATCGTTCAGGAACTCGCCCGTGACCCGGTTCCCTATCACCACACAGACGGTAAGCGCCCTGTGATTCAGTAGTTTTGACAACCCGTAAATCGCGGAGCTCTCCATTTCATAGTTGGTTATTCTCTCATCCCTGAAACGGAATGAAGTGATGTTGTCATTCAGCTCATTGTCAAAGGGCTCAAGTCTCAGACGGCGACCCTGGGGAGCATAGAATCCGGGGGTTGAGATGGTTATTCCCTTCGTCAGTCCCTGCGCAACCTGCTCAAGAAGTCCTGAATCAGCCTCCACAGCATATGGATAGGCAAGCACATCGGGCCATTCGAGGTGGGTCGCAAGTGCATCGGCCAGCATATGGTCAAGACACCATTCATACCCCTCGTAAAAATGAAGTACGCCGTCAAACCCGACAGCTTTGGCAGTGGCCACGAATGAGCCTGCTGGCAGGTCAGCCTGAAGTCCTCCGGTTGTTCCTATTCTGACGAAGGTCAGAGAACGTGGTTCTTCCACTGCCACACCTGTGGAAAGATCAATGTTTGCAAGGGCATCCAGCTCATTTATCAGGATGTCAATGTTGTCTGTCCCGATACCCGAAGAAATGACCGTGATCTCCGTCTCACGGTAAAAGCCGGTCACAGTGGTGAATTCCCTGTTGCTCCTGCGGACCCTTACTGAATCAAGCATTTCAGCTATCATTTCAACCCTTCCCGGATCACCGACGATGATTATCTTGTCAGCGATTTCTCCGGGAAGAAGGTGGAGGTGAAACACCGAGCCGTCAGTATTGGTTATAAGTTCTGTTTTTTTCATTTTTTCATAAATATTTGTTATACAGGCCATAAGTGAATTAGTCCGGTACTTTGGTCAGATCACTGTATGAAATCCAGCTCATGAAGGGCCCCGCTTCCTGAACGGTAAACAGCAAAAATACAAAAAATGTCTTCAGTCGTTGCTCCGGACAGGGCAGAGTTAAGGGAGTTAATAATTGTTAATTTGACAATTGAGACACTGTGAATTACAGGATAGAAATATCTTTGCTGCCGGACCCAAACCAGATGCTGATGTACACCGGATTCAGGAACAGGATAACTGCTGCTGCACTGTTTTCAACTATTCTTTTCGTGTTTTTATTCCAGGGCAGTGCCATGGGCGCTGGCCAGGAGAAGAAAAGGGCGACTGCCACACGCACATCCGGGCAGGTAAATATTGACGGCAGGCTTGAAGAACCCTCGTGGCAGGAGGCAGTTCCCGCAACGGATTTTGTGATATACAATCCGCACAACGGAATACCTTCCTCATACAGAACAGAGGTTCGCATACTCTATGATGATGATGCCCTTTACATAGGCGCAATTATGTTTGACAACAAGCCTGACAGCATCTATACCGAGCTGGGTCAGAGGGATGAGGGAGACATTAATGCCGATCATTTCTGGGTAGAGATTTCGCCGTTCAATGACGGACTGAACGGGGAAGTATTCAAGGTCTCTGCATCTAATGTGCAGATTGACAACAAGATGACAACTTCTGAGAGTTGGGAACGTCATGATACCTGGGATGCGGTATGGGACAGCCGGACGACGGTGAATGATAATGGGTGGGTGGCCGAGCTCAAGATTCCCTACTCGGCCCTCCGTTTTCCGAGATCAGCCACCCAGCTCTGGGGGATCAATTTCTGGCGCGAGGTACGCCGGATAAGGGAGACCTCATCGTGGAACTTTGTGACGAAGGAATTCGGTTCAAGCATTGCCCATCTTGGAGAACTGACCGGGATGCGCGACGTGAAGCCTCCGCTGAGGCTTTCCCTTGTGCCATATGTCTCGGGGTACCTTGAACATGTGACGGATGAGCCTGGTGTGGGCACCTCTTACAATGGCGGACTCGATCTGAAGGTCGGCCTTACTGAAAGCTTCACCCTTGATGCCACCCTTATCCCTGATTTCGGGCAGGTGCAGAGCGATGACCAGGTACTCAATCTTTCTCCCTACGAAGTCAAGTATAATGAAAAGAGGCCCTTTTTCATGGAGGGAACTGAGCTCTTCAACAAGGGAGATATTTTCTATTCAAGGCGGATTGGCGGTACCCCGCACCTGGTCAGGGCGGTCTATGACATGACAGGTGAGAACGAGGTTGTAACCCGAAATCCGTCAGAGGTGAGTCTGCTGAATGCCACCAAAATTTCAGGCAGGACCAGCGGCGGGCTGGGTATAGGGATATTCAACGCTGTCACCAACAGCACATGGGCAGAGGTTGAAAACACCATTACCGGTGAGAAGAGACGGATAATGACAGAGCCCCTTACAAACTACAACATGCTTGTACTGGACCAGACGCTGAAAAATGACTCTTACGTGAGCGTAATGAACACCAGCGTTATCAGGGCCGGAGAAGATACGGAGGATTTTTACACTGCGAACGTTTCAGCATTCGAGGCTCTGGTAAAGACTTCTGACAGACTCTGGTCAGCATCGGCGGGTGGTGCCCTCAGTCAGAAATACTATACTTCGGCGCCAACGGCACTTGGTCACTTCATGACATTCAATGCAGGCAAGACAGGCGGTAAGTTCAGGACTGACTACAACTTCATGCTCATGAGTGACACCTATGACCCCAATGACATGGGTTACCTGAGAAGAAACAATGAAATCAGCCATTCGGTTGACTTCGGGTACAATACATATGAGCCATTCGGGAACATAATGTCAACCCGCACCTCGGTGGATATAAGTTATGACCAGCTGTACATGCCCAGGGCTTTCACCTCGGCCAGCATAGAGCTTGACGGGATGCTGATACTGATGAACTACTGGTCATTCTCTCTGAACCTTGGGTTCACACCATGGGGTGAGGATGATTATTTTGAGCCCCGCACCCGTGATATGTCAATGTACTACCACCGTCCTCCTGCTTTTGAGGCCAGGCTCCGCGGAGACACTGACAAGAGCAAGAGGCTGTACCTGGAATTCAACGGAGAGTATATGAAGGCATGGTCTGATTACGGCCAGCATGGATACAGCTGGTCATTGCAGCCGGAGTTCAAAGCGAGCAGGCGTTTCTCGTTTGATTACGAAATAGCCGTGGAAAAGATGTTCAATGACATTGGTTTTGTTGAAGCCGACCCTGTTGAAGGCATAACCTTCGGCAAGCGGAACGTGACAACTGTTACCAATACCCTTTCCGGGGCATTTATTTTTTCGTCAGACTCCTATCTGACCCTCAGGGGAAGACATTACTGGTCAAAGGCCGATTATGACGGCAGCTACTATACCCTTCAGGGAGACGGAAGTCTGTCAGACAGGACTTCAGATGTTGACAACAGCGATGTCAACTCAAATTTTCTGAATATTGACATGGTTTATACATGGAGGTTTGCCCCCGGAAGCGAACTTTCACTTGTCTGGAAGAACTCCATCTGGTCAGAAGGTGATGTCATCATCAGGAGCGGACTGGATAACTTCGCCGACCTCCTTTCCATGCCCCAGACAAACAGTATTTCTTTGAAAATTTTATACTACCTTGACTACCAGAATTTCAGAAAGGTATTCAGGTCAAAGTAATTATTGTTCAATATGATACAGAGAATTCAGACATTGTTGCTGCTTGCTGTTGCACTTTTTTCAGGCCTTATGCTTACCGGTGACATTATCAGTCTGACAGCAGGCAATGGTACGGTCTTCAGTATGAGATTCATGGGAATGGGAGAGCAGGGAGGTGAAATCATACAGCGACTCTGGCCAATGACGGTGATTCTGGCAATAGTGCCGCTGCTTGCACTCATTGCACTCTTCCTGTTCAGGAACAGGCAGTTGCAGATGAGACTTACGATGATGGTGCTTTTACTTTCGCTGGGCACCATTATCCTCGGTGCATTTTACATCCTGATGTTTGACCGGAAGATAGATGTTACCATAATCTGGAAGATAAGGGTACTCTTCCCGGCTGTCTCGGCCATACTTGCATGGCTTGCCTACCGTGCGATTCTGAAGGATGAGATCAGGGTGAGGTCATATGACCGGCTCAGATAATCTCCAGCCTCTCCTGGTCTGTAATCTTCTCACAATAATGGCATTTGAGTGCCACAGGCTTCTTTGACACTACCCTGAAGCGGGTTGTAACCTTTTCGAAGTTGGTGATGCATTTGGGATTCATGCATTTGGCAATTGCCGTAATTGTGTCGGGTACCTCCACCACACGCTTTTCAACCACCTTATAGTCCCTGATGATGTTCAGCTTTGCATTGGGCGCAACCAGGGCAATCCTGTTGATGTCATCATCCTCAAAGAATTTGTCTGCTATCTTTATGATAGCCTTCTTGCCGTGGGTCTTGCTGTCGAGATTGGTCCCAAAGGTTATCTGGGTTTTGATCCTGTCAAGTCCGAGTATCTTGATTACCTTGAAGAGGGTGCTGGCAGGAATATGGTCTATTACCGTTCCGCTTTCGATGGCACTTACCAGCAGCTGCTTGGGATCATTTATGTTTTTCATCGCTTTTTATTTTAATCCAAGTAATGTGCAGATGATTGCCTGCCTGGTGAAAACCCCGTTCAGGGCCTGTTCAAAGTAGTACGCCTTTTCGTTGGAGTCAACATCGGTATTGATTTCATTTACCCTTGGCAGCGGGTGCAGGATCTTCATCCCGGGCTTCGTCTCAGAAAGCATATGGTCATGCAGTACATAAGCATTCTTGACCTTCTCATACTCCATCGGGTCAGAGAACCGCTCACGCTGTACGCGTGTCATATAGACAATATCTGCCATGTTTATCACCTCGTTCAGGTCTGCCGTCTCGTAGTATTCAAGCCCCAGGTTCCGCAGGTAGAGCTTGTACTCATCAGGCATCCTGAGTTCTTCGGGGGCAACAAAGTTGAAGGAGGTCTTCCACCGTGACATGGCCATCAGCAGGGAGTGAACGGTCCGGCCGTATTTAAGGTCACCTACCATGCAGATGTTCAGGTTTTCGAGTGATCCCTGTGTCTTCTGGATAGAGTAGAGATCAAGCAGCGTCTGTGTCGGATGCTGGTTAGCACCGTCGCCCGCATTGATCACCGGAACTGTCGATATTTCACTTGCATATCGTGCACTTCCCTCAATCGGATGACGCATGACAATCAGGTCAACATAGTTGTTTACAGTCCTGATGGTATCATTGAGAGTCTCCCCCTTGGTGACACTTGAACTGGAAGAGTCAGTGAATCCTATCACTTTACCTCCGAGCTTGTTCACGGCACTCTCAAAACTGAGCCGTGTACGTGTTGAAGGCTCAAAGAAGAGTGTGGCCACTACCTTGCCGCTCAGAATATCCCTGATGGGATCCTTTTCAAAATCTGCGGCAAGCCTGAGAATCTTAATGATCTCCTCGGTGGACAGATCATCGATTGAGACTAAGCTTCTGGGTTTCATTGGATTAAATTTTTTTATACCTCCACTGTCGCAAAGTTATGACAACTGAACTGTGAATTCTGTAATGTTAAAAACTAGTTGAAAAGTTAACGGATCAGATTGCACTGAGCCATTTCATCTGAAGTCCGCTTGTTTTGTTGAGTCTTCCGGTCATATGATCTGCCCTTGATGACCTGACTGTAATCTCAATTGTGACATCACTGCCGCTGTAGCGGTGATCAGACTGGCTGCATTCTTCATCCCTCAGGATTTTCATGACATCATTCATTGCAGCATATGGAAAGGTAATCACCCATTTTTCCATCATGTGCCTTTCAGTTACGGCGGCATTGTCCAGTGCATCGGCGGCAGCGTTGCGGTAGGCGTTGATAAGTCCGCTTACACCGAGGAGTGTGCCGCCGAAGTACCTGATGACCACAACAAGTACATTTGTCAGTTCCCGTGAGTTGATCTGCCCGAGAATAGGTCTTCCGGCTGTTCCTGACGGTTCGCCGTCATCATTGACACGGTATGCCTGCCTGTCATGGCCCAGGACCCACGCGTAGCAATGGTGCCTGGCATCGTGGTATTCCTTTCTCAGTTCTGCAAGCCGGGTTTTTATTTCATCCTGTGATGCCACCGGGAATGCCAGGGCTATGAACCTGCTTCCACGGTCCCTGAAGAGTCCTTTCGATTCTGCTTCTATTGTCCTGTATGTATCTGAGAACAGCATATTCCTGGCGAAGCTAAGGCAAATCAAAATCCGGTGAGTGTCTTCGCACCTTTGAAGAGTGTGATGATACCCATGATCAACAACACAATGTATATAACACTGGTGAAGGTCTTCTGGCTGATCCTCGCAACGAGAACATCACCGGTTCTGAGCCCGGCCAGCAGTGCAGGTACTGAACAGAGTGCAAGAAGTGCGGTCTCCCATGCGATCAGTCCTGATATGAGATAGAACACAAGCGCGTAAGAAACGGCAAAGAGTATGAATACTGAAATGATTGCATTGAACTTTTCTTTCGGAGTTTTCCGTGCTGACAGGATAACAGCCACCGGCGGCCCGGTGATGCCTGTTGCACCGGCAAGCAGCCCGCCGAAGAGCCCGCTCATGGTCATGGCTGAAGCGTCTGAACGGATTGAAAAGCTCACTCCACCGGCTAGGGCGATCACTATAAAAATGATCAGCAGGCCCCATACGAGCTGTATATAGGCCGGATTGACAAATTTCAGCACCATTGTCCCGGCAGCAACACCTATGCCAGTCCAGAGTGCCATTCTTCCCAGCGGTTGTCCTTTGATAACCGTACGTGACCGGCGGTAATACAAAAGTGAGAATGTCAGGTTTATAATGGCAATAAAGACCGCAGTATCAGTAACAGGCATGATAAACTGCAGAAGCGGCACTGCGACCAGTGCAAGTCCAAATCCGGTAAATCCCCTTACTACGGAAGCAATAAAAATGATTATTGAAAGGGCGATAATGTTTCCGGCAGTGATCATTCTATTCAGCGTACAGTGACAACTGCCTGAAATCGGCCAGGAAGAGTTCTGTCTGTGCGTCCCACCGTTCTGTTTCCTCCTTCAGTGATAACCCTTCTGAGAGTACTTTCCGCATCCGGCTGTCACCGGAAAGGATGTCAAAAGGCATCAGGTGGTATTCATATTCATACGGTGGCGGATTGAATTTGAGCGAGCCCTCAGGTGATGTACGTATTATTGCGTCAAAAAGATGCATTGCAGTGGCTACGGGCCTGAATGCAGCAGCGTCAGTAACATGAATCTGGATTCCCCTGCAGTATTCTCCTGCATATTTGTGGAATGTTGGAATATAGTCATGCATCCTGAAGCTGCATCCCGGCAGGTTTCTCTCACGCAATTCCTTCAGCAGCCTGTGCCCGTCAATCCATGGTGCACCGGTAAGCTCAAAGGGTATCACTGTTCCTCGTCCTTCGGAAAGGTTCAGTGCCTCTGCGAGCACGGTACCGGGGTAAACCGCAGCTGATTGCGGTGTGGGCATATTAGGGGAGGGGAGGACCCATGGCAGACCGGTATCGTCATACATCATGTTCCGCTTCCACCCTTCAGTTCTGATCACATGCAGATCACACCGTGGATAGTACTT
>SBFZ01000133.1 GCA_006227095.1 Bacteroidota bacterium
GGGTCTCATGACCTTCGCCCGGAGTATTATGACAGGTTCTGATGTTAGAGACATAATCAGGCAGGAGAGACCGGTGATTGATGCTGTAAACCCTTACCAGGCGATGGTTGTTCTTGACAACCTGCTGTCAGAAGGGTTCTCTGTGACAGAGGTGAAGAACGGCGTTGGAAAGATACTGAATATGTTCCACCGCGGACTCTCGTCATTCGTATACACCCTGCCGGGCGAGGGGCACTTCCTCCATTACCTGATGCAGGAGAACAGGGAGGCTGAAGCCAGGATAGCCCGGCTGCGTGAACTGACAAAACGGTTCTTTCGCGGCGACCACGGTATCCGCCTTCAGATGCTTGATGCTGTAAGATCACTGGAGCCCTATGAACTGCACTATATCAAAAAGGAGAACATCCTCTTCCCGTATATCGAGAAGACTTTCCCCTCATACGGATGCCTCAAGGTGATGTGGGCTTTTCACGACGATTTCCGGAAATGTATCCGGACCCTCACGGAATTGCTCTCCCTGCCTGTACCGCCGCACAACGAACTAAACAAGGAACTGGGAAAGCTTTTCTTCACCGTTATGCCAGTCATCTTCAGGGAAGAGAAGATCGTCTTCCCGGTGGCATTGCAGGCCATCCCGCAGGTGGGCTGGGATGATATGCTGCAACAGGGTTCCGGACTTGGATGGTGTTATATCACCGGACCCGGAAAAATTAAACCGATAAGCCGTAAAACCATGCATTCCGAATTGACCGACCTTGTCACGGGCGCCCTCAGCGCCGAACAGATTGTTCTCATGCTCGAAAACCTGCCCGTCGATATTACCTATGTCGATGAAAATGACATAGTCCGTTACTTCTCCGGCGAAAAACACAGGATATTCCCCCGTTCAAAGGCAATAATAGGCCGCGAGGTGCAGAACTGCCACCCGCCTGACAGCGTGGAGGTGGTTGAAAGAATCCTCCTGGCCTTCCGCAACCACGAAAAGGATCATGCCGATTTCTGGATCAACATGCGCGGACGCTTCATTCATATCAGGTACTTCGCCCTTTATGACCCCACGGGTAACTACCGGGGAACCATCGAGGTCAGCCAGGATGTGACGGAGATCAGGGCTCTCGAAGGTGAACAGAGACTGCTCGACTGGAAGTAACATTGTCTCTTTTTTTTACAACTACTGTCTATTATTTTTACACTCACAGACATCAGGCGGAATCTATATCTCTGTCTGTCATGCACTTACGATTATGGCACAATCCTTGGCCATATAACCGCAAATGTGACAGACTATGACAAAAAAGCTTATACCACTACTGTTGATCATGCTGATCGCCCCTCCTGCCCTTCTGTCGGCACAGCAGGAGAACTGGACACTTGAAGACTGCATCTCCTATGCCCTTTCAAACAACATCGGATTGCAGAGGCAGGGTCTCCAGACCGAATCAGCCGAAATTGACTTCCGGAAATCGAAGATGGACCTTCTTCCCAATCTCAACTTCGGATCAGATGCACGGGTCGGGTTCGGACGCTCGATTGACCCGGTCACCAACCTTATCACGTTCAAACAGAACCTGAGCAACTCATATTCATTGAATTCCAGCATCGAGGTCTTCAATGGCTTTGCGGCAGTCAATACCATTTCTGCAAGAAAATTCATGCTGAAAGCAGGTATCGAGGCAGAAAAGGTGGAAAGAAACACGCTGATAGTAAATATAATGAGTCAATACTACCAGGTGATATATGCCAAAGGTCTTGAAGCAGCAGCCGAAATGCAGCTCGGGCTTTCCGAAAAGCAGCTGTTCAGGATAAGTAAAATGGTGAACACAGGAAGGGAATCGGTGGCACGGGAGTATGAAATAGCAAGCCAGGTATCTGCTGACAGACTTACCTGGACCACGGCACAGAGCTCATCAAGCCGTGCACTCACACAACTCAGGCAGATGCTTCAGATTGAACCCGGTACGGAATTCAACATCCTGCTGCCTGATCTTGACGCAATACTCATAGCTGAAAGCGGATATAATACTGACAGTATCTACGGTATAGCATCAGATGTTCTTCCCAGGCTTAAAGCCATCGAGTACGAACTGAGGGCATCCGAAAACATGGTTGCAGTTGCCAGGGGTGCACTTTCTCCGAGCCTCACGGTAGGCGGAGCCATTTATACAGGATACTATAAGGTTATTGGTGAAGATGGCGCAAGCCAGGCCTCATTCTCAACCCAGTTGCGCAACAACAACAGCCAGGCCGTATACCTCTCTCTCAATATCCCGATCTTCAACAGGTACACGGCATCAAGGAATATTAAACAGGCAGTCATCAGGAAAGAGGATACAAAACTCAGACTCGAACTTGAAAGAAACTCCCTCTACACCGAGATTGAGGATGCCTGCCTCAATTACAACAGGGGAAGGGAAGAATACATTGCGGCTGAAGCCAACCTGGCATTCAATGAAAAATCCTTTGAGGCGGTTGAGAAGAAGTTTGAAGCAGGTCTTGTAGATGTAACAGATTATGCAGCAGCAAAAACTACTCTGTTTTCTGCTGAGACTGAAGCACTCAGGACCAAGCTGCAGCTGCTTATCCGTAAGCTGACCATTGAGTTTTACACTACCGGAGAATATGAAAACCTTGTTACAAACTAATTTCAATAATAAAGAAAATGGACACACCTCTGAACAACATGGATAAACCAATTCCCAAAAAGAAAGGTCTTCAGAAAAAACACCTGGTTTACATCATTGCAGGGGCAGCATTCATAGTGCTGATCTACCTGGCCTTCTTCTCGGAAAAGACTTCCACCTACAGGGTAGAGAAGGATAAACTTATAATCGAGACGGTCATCGAAGACCAGTTCAATGATTATATAACCGTACCGGGAACGGTTGAACCTATCAGCACCGTTTTCCTTGACGCCCAGGAGGGTGGCCGCGTTGAAGAAATTCTTATTGAAGAAGGATCAATGGTGAGGAAGGGAGATATTATCCTGAGACTCTCCAATCCTGATCTTTACCTGAATATTCTTGACAGTGAGGCTCAGCTGGCAGAAAAGGAAAACTTCCTCCGAAACACCCTTGTTGCAATGGAGCAGGACAGGCTTCAGATCAAGCGCGAACTTCTCAACCTGAAATACGACGTTGAACGGAAGGAGAGAAACTACCGGCAGAATGTGGAGCTGATGAAAGACAGTCTTATATCTGTGGAGGAGTTCCTCCGTTCGAAGGAAGACCTCGATATGGCCAAACAGTCAAGGGAGCTCTTCATCGAGCGTCAGAAGCAGGACTCCGTATTCAGGTCTGTCCAGGTGGAAAACCTGCAGAACAACCTGGAGAACATGCGGCGCAACCTCGGGCTCGTAAGGCAGAGGGTTGAAAACCTTAATGTCAGGGCAACGGTTGACGGTCAGCTTGGCCTCCTTGTTCCTGAAATAGGCCAGTCAATCGCCCGCGGATTCAATATGGGCCAGATAAACGTCCTGACATCATTCAAGGTAACTGCACAGATTGATGAACATTACATTGACAGGATCAGAACCCAGCTTACCGCAAAACTCGACCGGCAGGGAAGTGAATTTGACCTGGTGGTAAGAAGGGTCTATCCCGAAGTTCGCAACGGGACCTTTGAAATAGACATGACGTTTGAGAACAGTGTTCCGGATAATATCCGCACCGGGCAGACATACTATATAAGCCTCCAGCTGGGACAGCCCAAGAGATCACTCCTGGTTCCCATCGGCGGATTCTTCCAGGAAACAGGAGGCCAGTGGATATTCGTCCTCGATGAAACAGAATCATTCGCCACAAAACGTGACATTTCCATCGGCAGGAAAAACCCGAAATACTATGAGGTACTTGAAGGTCTGCAGCCAGGAGAAAAAGTGATCATCTCAGGATATGACACCTTTGGTAAAAATGAAAAACTTGTCTTTAAGAAGTAAAAACAACTTTAATACTTGCAATCATGATCAGAACAAATGATTTAACCAAGATCTTCAGAACCGAAGAGGTTGAAACAACGGCACTCAACAAGGTGAACCTTCACGTCAGGGAAGGTGAGTATGTAGCAATCATGGGCCCTTCAGGATGCGGCAAATCAACGCTCCTGAACATACTCGGACTGCTTGATAATCCGACAGCCGGGAGCTATATGTTCAACGGAACCGAGGTTGCCAACCTCAGGGAACGTGACAGGACTATCTTCCGCAAGGGAAACATCGGCTTCGTCTTTCAGAGCTTTAACCTGATTGACGAGCTGAATGTATATGAGAATGTAGAGCTGCCTCTAATCTATATGAAGATGAAGGCCGGCGACAGGAAGAAAAAAGTTGAGGAAGCCCTCGGCAGGATGAAAATCGGTCACAGGGCCAAACATTTCCCGCAGCAGCTTTCAGGAGGTCAGCAGCAGAGGGTTGCCATAGCCAGGGCAGTGGTGGCAAACCCGAAGCTGATCCTTGCCGACGAACCCACGGGTAACCTCGACTCAAAGAACGGCCTTGAGGTCATTAACCTGCTGAGCGAGCTCAACAAGGAGGGTACCACCATTGTAATGGTTACCCACTCGGACCATGATGCCGGATTCGCCCACAGGATCGTCAACCTGTTTGACGGACAGATTGTCGATGGACCTGTAAGCTGAAGCACATACAGTCTGCCCCCGGGGGCGGACCGGAAGTAAAAGAATCCCCTGCTTGCCGTAAGGCGTGCAGGGGATATATTTTTGTCCGGCCGGCTGAATGAATGAATGACTCTCAGCTGTGACAGGTTGTAAAACTGACGTCACTCCAGGTATGTTACGGAATCCGCAGCCGGTCCAACCATGGTTAAAGACCGTACTTTGCTATCTTGTTGTACAGGGTCTGCCTGGTGATCCCCAGCTTGTCCGCAACAACGCTTATGTTATTGTCATGTCTCCTGAGACTCTCGGCGATCAGTCTTCGCTCCATATCTTCAAGTGTCATCTCAGCCCGCACAGGACGGCTTCCTGAGGCAGCAAAAGAGAAATCAGAAGGCCGGAGTGTATCTCCGTCACTCATTATTACTGCCTTTTCAATGGCATGCTGTAGCTCCCTTACATTTCCGGGCCACT
>SBFZ01000235.1 GCA_006227095.1 Bacteroidota bacterium
TGAGGGCAGATGAGCTTAAGGTTGTCATTCATGATGGCACTGATTTTGAGGATGCAGAGAAGTACAGCCTTAATGTGAGACCTGACTGTCAGTTGCTTCTGCAGCCAGAGTGGAGCCGCTACAGGGAGATGATTGCTGCAATTACTGATTATGTCATGAAAAACCCGGGGTGGAGGGTCTCACTGCAGGCACATAAATTCATGCATATACCCTGAATGAGCATCAGAATTATCATCATGACCCTGTTTTTGCTGATGGCCGGCGGACACATCCTTAAAGCCCAGTCACTTCATACCCGTTCCAACAGGGCACTGAAGTATTATGAACAGGGTAAAAGAGAGTATGAGCTCCTCTATTATGACAGGGCAGAAAATAACCTGAACAGGGCCGTTGAAGAGGACCCCGGCTTCCTGGAGGCTCATCTCATCCTGGGGCAGCTTTATTCTGACACCGGGGACTGGGAGAAGGCAGTAATCCATTATCGGGCAGCAGTGGCAACTGACCCGCTCTTTTTCCCGCCTGCACATTACAGTCTCGGGAGGGCTGAGTTCCGCACCGGAAGATACACTGAAGCAATGAACAGCCTTGAATTCTATGTGAAACAACCCGGAGCTTCAGCAAAACTAAAGACAGAGGCAGAGAAAATGCTGGCCAGCTGCCGGTTTGCACTCTCATTTCCTGAATCACTCTTTGAGACTGATCCAGTCAGTGCAGGTGACTCGGTAAACACATCCCTGGATGAATACTGGCCTTCTGTTACAGGTGACGGTCAGCAACTGATTTTTACCAGGGAGGTAAGACGGGCTGCCGGGTATGGCAGGGATTACAACCGTGACAGACAGGAGGATTTCTATATAAGCAAATTGACAAAGGAAGGATACTGGGGTACGGCCCGCAATGCCGGCGCACCTCTAAATACCGCAGGAAACGAAGGAGCACAGTCCATCTCATCAGACGGCCGGTATATGGTATTCACCGCATGTGACAGGAACGACGGCAGGGGAAGGTGTGACCTCTATTATTCATCGTATGACGGAAACAGGTGGTCACCGGGCGTCAACCTCGGCCCCCCTGTGAACACCGCATACTGGGAATCACAGCCATCAATAAGCCCAAATGGCAGAATGCTCTTCTTCGTAAGCAACAGGCCCGGAGGACTGGGGGGGATGGATATCTGGTATTCCGTCCTGGGCAGTGACGGCAGGTGGGGCAGGCCTGTAAACCCGGGAAAAGCAATCAATACTGAAGGTGATGAATTTTCACCTTTTATCTACTTCAACGGAAAGACTCTTTACTTTTCATCAAACGGCCGTGAGTCATTCGGGGGGCATGACATATATGTGACAACGATGAACCGCGACTCCACATGGACTACCCCGGAGAACCTGGGCCCTCCTGTAAATACCCCGGCTGATGAAACAGGGCTGGTTATTGAGTCATCAGGAAAAAGAGCCTACTTCTCATCGGTTCGTGAAAAGGGTAAGGGCAAGGATATTTATTATCTCGACCTTCCTCAGCGGGTACAGCCTGAACCGGTGCTGTATTTCAGGGGTAACGTGATTGACAAGGAATCAGGTCAGCCCATTGTTGCACGGTATGAACTCACTGACCTTACATACAGGAGTGATGTGATGAGGTCTGTTACTGACGGCAGGGGAGGTTTCTTTGTCTGTCTGCCCCAGGGCACAAGCTACGGGCTGAATGTAACGGCCGACGGGTATATGATTTTTTCGGAAAACTTTGATTTTGCGGAGGGATATACCTCTGCTGACCCATATATAAAAACAATCGCCCTCAACAAGGTCAGGGAAGGAGAGTTTATGCGTATGTACAATGTATTTTACGACACCGACTCATGGGAACTGCTGGAATCCTCAATGCCCGAGCTGGAACAGTTGCTTGAGTTCATGGAGGTAAACCGAACGGTTGTGATTGAGATAGGAGGCCACACTGACTCTGACGGGAGTGATGAACATAACCAGAGGCTCTCTGAGAGAAGGGCAGAATCAGTCAGGGAGTACCTGGTGAAAAGGGGCATAGACGGGAATCGTATTTTTTCACACGGTTACGGAGAAACATCACCGGTGGCTGACAATGTCACCCCTGCGGGAAAAAGGCTTAACAGGCGCACGGAAATAACCATCCTTTCAGAGGGAACCCACAGGTAACCGGGCCACTGCCCGCAAATCAAGGGTACACTGCCACAGCCACGAATTCAAGGATGCTCTGCAGGAGTTCATGCAATGAATTAAAGGAGGGGGCCCTTGGGCCACCCTCCTGACTTCACTTTACAGACAGTCTTAAGCCTCAGAGAATCAAATGGCTATCTTATTCTCCGAAGAATTTCCGGTAAGCAGTTTCAAACCAGGACTTTCCCTTGCAGGCAGTGAGACAAAGACCGAGGTGCCTCCGGCATCGTTGGTTTCAACCCTGATCTTTCCCTCCATTGCCAGGATAAGATTTCTGGCCAGGATTAAATTCATAGCGGAATAGGTATCCTGACTGTCGGAATGTTGGATCTCAGGATTGTCGGAAAGCAGCAGAGCACTGCTTCTGGGATAATCCTGGCCAGAATCTTTAACATAAAAAGTTATTGTCTCATCACTGAAGGTGCACCCAACCCTGATAAACCCTGAAAAAGTGTTGTCGAGTGCATTTCTGAAGAGATTGCTGACAATTCTCTTTGTGCGTGCGGTATCAAGCTTCAGCATAAGCCTTTCCGGAAGGTTATCCTCCTGAATGAGAATCACATTGTCCCGTCCCTTTTTCCTCATGAAAACCCTGAAATCTGAGGTAAGAGATTCGAACAAGGTTGTGATATCTGTTTCCCGGAGGTTCTCCCTGGCAGATCCTGACTCAAGTGCAGCGGTGTCAAAGAAATTTTCAAACAATCCTATCAGCTGTTCGCATGAGGTTATGATCTGTTCAGAGAACTCCCTCCTTTCACTGTCGTTGAACCTTTCATTGTTTATAAGGTATGAAAAGGCGACTATGGAGTTCATCTGTGTTCTTACCTCATGGGATACGCCTGCAAGTATGTTTGGTTTGTTGATCATCTTGTCCAGTTTTTCCTGCCCATTCGCTGCTGTCATACCCGTCTCTCTGTAGGCATTGCGAAGAATCTCGAACATATGAACAGTATATTGTTGTTTTTCAGACTATTTTAGTTTGCGGGCCAGTTTTGCGGCCTGCCTGCTGTACCTGCTTCCGGAGCCGGCAATGGAACTGAACTGGTTCAGTGCCTTTTCCCTGTTATCGGTCATCATATAGCACAGACCCAGGTACCATGCCGCATCCTCCAGGTAAAGGTTGTCATTGTGTTCGATGACCCGGGTGAATGATCCGCTGGCAACGGGGTAATTCTTTACCTCCATATTTGCCATACCGTGCATGAAGACGGATTCCATATCCTCCTGCCCGGAATTTATCACCTGTTCCAGGTAAATGATTGCCTTATCATACTCCCTTGCAGTATATGAAGCAAGTGCATTTTCCATCAGGGTGTTGCCGGAACTGACTGCAGACCTGACGGCGCCCGGTGCTTCATACCTGGCATAGTATGATGAGTAAAGGTCATCGGGAGATGAACCAGGGCCGAAAGCAAGATACAGGGCTGCTGTGACAACGGCCACAAGAGCAACGGCAGCTGCATATCTGGCGCTGCGAATGACGGCTCTCCTGACTGTGCCTGCAGAACGCCTTCTCATCTCAATATCCTTCAGTTTGTGCCTGAGATCAACCACATCCCTGCCAGCAATGATCTCATCGGTTCTTTTTCTCAGGGCGACCTCACGGGCAAGATCCGGATCCCTTTTCATTTCATTCATCAGCCATTCCCTGGCGGACCTGTCTGCACGACCGCCAAGCCAGTTCTCAATGGCATTGTTGACATCTTTTGTCTTCATAATGCATATTATTATTTCACACTTATAAATAACTACCAATCAAATAGTTAATTACAACCATCCATTCGCCTTTGCAGGCACTCTCAGCGGCATGCAGGCATGCCTTCCCGCATCCGGGGACATACTGCCTCAGGCAGATGCTCCCTCCCGGTTATGTTATATAAATATTGGCCGGCAATATCCGGCTCCTTTTACCAGATTCAGATCTCGATGATAACGGGCGGCCTTGTCGGATCATCACAAATGTCGTTTTTTGCACCGTTTCCACCACGTACATTAATCATTTCCTCATTTGAAAGAACAAAATCAGCGAAGTTTTCAATTTTCAGGGTTTTCATCGTGTTTAATTTTTAAATTTTTAAATCAGGGTTTAATTGTCATTTATACCGTACATGTCAGAAAGTGCCGTTTTGTGACACGAAAAAATCAACTTTTTTTCAAAAAAAATGCAACATGCAGATATACAGTACTGTATAACATGTAAAAAGTTAAGGCCCAAAACTGGATTGTTTTATATTTTTACCGGCGGAAGAAAGAAGAACCTCTTGATGAGTCTTAGGTCAGGGATTATCACAATTGTATTTCTGCTTGTTGCAGCCATGTCAGCATTCCCGTCCCCGGCGGGGAATGATGGTCATTTTATCCCTGTTGATCACGACGCAGGAATTACTCTCACCGGGGTTATCGCAGAAGATACCGGTAACGGGAGACCGTCGGGCAGCATAAGTGAGAACTCAGCGGAGCAAAGACTCAGGGAGCTGACCGATTCCCTTGCGGCCATTGTGGAAGGCCGTATATCAGGAACCGACCCGGAAAGAATGGTTGCAGAAATTGAGCGTATAATTTCTTCAGACCCGATAGCTGACACTCTTCTGCTTTCCGATGCCCTTTATTTTTCAGGTATTCACTGTTATCAGACCAACAATTATAGCAGGGCGAACAACTTTTTCTCCCTTTCTGTGAGATACCGTGAGGATATCTCCCTTGCAGACAGGAGGTATGCCTTGGGAATCAGCAATATGGCCGCCAGCCTGTTCAGGACGGGTGATTACCAGGGTGCATACAATCAGGGTATTAAGGGCCTGGTTGTCAGAAGGATGGTTTCCGTCGCAGATTCCTCTGGCCTGGTCGGCAATTATCTCAATCTCTCCAGCAGTTGCCTGGAGCTGAATG
>SBFZ01000163.1 GCA_006227095.1 Bacteroidota bacterium
AGGTTTTCCGCCGGATATTGAGGGGAAAGACACTGGTGTGTCCATTGACCAGCTAACAGTTTATGGCAGCGGAAAAAACGGAAAAAAGGTTTGCGGTCTGGTAATGATCAGAGGCATCATGTACGCCTGGGTAAGGAATCTGAACCTGCCGGATACTCCAAAAGGGACGGGATCTGCCTTAATATACTCGGAAGATTATGGTCAAACCTGGAAATGGGCCGGATGGAACTGGCCTGACATAGGGTATCCGGTATGGCTGAATGCCGGGAAAAACTACAGTGATGCACAGGATGAATACGCCTACTTTATTGCCCCCGACGGGCCAGGTGCATACGCCGATTACCCTGATATGATCATGGGCAGGGTGAAGGTTTCTGAAATCCTTGACAGGAATTCCTACAAATTCTACCGTAAAACAGCTGAAAATGAGATCAGCTGGGACAGTTTCGAAAACAGGACACCTGTTTTCACAGACTCTGCAGGTTGCTTCAGGCCGAATCTTGTATACAATCCCGGTTTAAGGAAATATTTGTTGTCAACATGTTCTCCTTATGGAGAATGGAAATGGTGGTCAAACAATAATGAAAACAGAACTGCACATCTGGGCATTTTTGAAGGTGACAATCCCTGGGGGCCTTGGAAAACAATTTACTATGAAAAGGATTGGGGAAAGCCTGAAAACCGGTTTGCCCCGAATATTCCTTCAAAATGGATCAGTGAAGACGGAACCTCCTTTTACCTGCTGTATTCATGCATACCCAACGGTCCGTATCAGTTCAACATTCAGAAATGCACCATAAGGAAAGATAATGACTAATCGCTTAACAATGCCGGGATAATTCAGAATCCAGTCCTGAAGATTCCTGTCAAAAACCAGTGGCAGGTTTAACCGGATCAGCAAAAAAATTATAAAAGTATACCAGGAGAATTTGATTCAATTAGTAACCAGTTAACATTTAAATAATGAAAAAGTCAACATTAATTCCATGCTTAATTCTGGCGGTGATACAGTGTCTGTCAGTTGAAGTGTCAAATGCTCAGAACACAGGAGATGTAAAGGATGTTGTAACCATAGATGTTCTGCCGCAGAACAGTATCTACCACCGCATCTGGCAACCGTATATTGCCAGATGGGGCAAGGATCACTATGTGGCGGCCTATGGTCTCCAGCTCAGCGGGAAAACTGACATGGGAGACATGATGTGCTCCATATCACGGGACGGAGGTAAAACCTGGTCGCCGCCGACGAAAATATTTGATCATCAGATTCCTGACGGAAGCCAGCGGTATGCCTATGCCAACGCTGTTCTTTACCTTCCTGAAGGCCATAAAACACTCTGGTTTTTTGGAATGAAATGCCCTATAGCACAGAGGAACAGCGAGGAGAGCGAACTCGTAGCCGCCTATTCTTGTGACGGAGGGGTTTCCTGGACACCGGTTGATATCAACGTCAATCACCTGGGTCCGATCATAACCTGTGCTCACCCTGTTGCTGTAACAGAGAACGGGATCAGAAAATATCTGCTTGCAGGGCATCGCAATACGCTGCAAAAAGATCCCACCGGTGACAGGGAACAGTTTGTTTTGCAGAGCTATGACCTGATCAACTGGGAACTGGCCTCCTATATCCCAAGACCCGATGATGTCTGGGTTCACGAGGGAGTGATGGATGAAGGCGACAAGCCGGGTGAACTAAAGATGGTAATGCGTACAGCCCAGTATTACAGTGAAAGGAAAGCTCTTCCTGTCCCCAGGGCTTACTCTTCAGTAAGCAGGGATAATGGGAGAACATGGTCTGTGGCTGTTGAGGAACCAGCTCTCTGGAATACGGCGTCAAAGGGTTTCTACGGCAAGGATTCCAAAGGAAGGCAGATATATGTTTATAATGATGACGAGAGAAGCGTCAGAAGGGGACTTTATTATGTTATTAAAGAACCCGGGAAGAACTGGTCAAAGCCCCGTCTTTTTTACTGGGATAAAAACTGTAACAGCTATCCTACGCTTATTGAAAAGGAACCTGGAGTGTTTCTCTGCGTATGGGACAGCTCGGAGAACCTTGATACGAAACGGACCGTTATCAGGTTCGGAATACTTGATCTGAATCAGCTATAACCAGTAAAACAATACCTGCATTCTTACCTGGACAGATTTTGTTTTGACATCTGATCTGAATTTCAGCAATACAGTTGACCAAAAGCTCCGGGCAAAACAGTGATTTATCAGCAAAAATGAATTTACAAAAAGGAAACCCAGAATGATTTCACATGCGGAATTACTTGAGCTGAAGCGCTGGAATACACCCTCAGTTTATAACGGATGGGAGCAGATCACCTGTCATGATACCGGTTCTGAAGGTTTTAATCTCGAACCGGCCACTGATTTCATGCCATTTATGGGTTCAATGGTTGGTTATGCCGTAACCCTTGTAATAGAACCCGGGAACAGGGCTCATGTTACAGGCAATGAAGGCACAATAAAACAATACCGGGAATATGTGGCATCGGTTCCCGGCCCGAAGATCGTTGTTGTGCAGGACCTTGACAAGCCGGTCATTTATGGATCCTTCTGGGGAGAGGTCAACAGTAATCTTCACCATGCCCTTGGGTGTGTGGGAACTATTACTGACGGCGGTATCCGGGATACCAGTGAAATGAATAATGCCGGCTTTAAGGCCCTCGCACGTGCTCTCTGTGTGGGTCATGCCTGGAGCACCCCGGTTATGTGGAATTGCGAGGTTGAAGTGTTCGGAAGGAAAGTTCGTCCGGGTCAGTTGATACATGCCGATAAGCACGGATTTCTCGTAATACCTGACGAAGATCATGACAAATTGCTGGAAGCAACCCGTTTTATGGATTCGAACGAGTGTAAAACAATGATCTCGGCTGCCCGGAACAGTACCGGAAAAAGTACCGGTCAGATAATTGAAGAGTTTGAGAATGCAGTCGAAGATTTTAAAAAGGCAGCCCGATCAAAATTTGCAGGCAGGGGTGAATGGTAACCACTCGTCGGTCATTCATGGCCAGTGACTTTTGTAATCACCGAAATCTATGACCTGAGAGGGGTGCTGCTTTACCTCAGACACAAGTGGCAGGTATCTGGCCGGTTTCGGATTTTCAGCGAACCACTGTACTATCCTGCCTGCATGCCCGGACCCAGTTGAGCAGTTTGGTTTTCATGTCATTGAACAGTTCCGGCTGTTCCCCTGAGATATCAGTGGTTTCGCCTTCATCCAGTATGAGGTCGTAAAGCTGATAGGTTGCCCCGTCATCCATACTGATGATTTTGTATTGGCTGTCAACCATGGCAAACTGTTCTTCTTCCTTCGTCTCCTGTTTCCGCAACGGAGAGGGCAGGGGCGACATAAAACCGATCGGCCCTCTCGTGTCACACTTCCCATCCAGCAGGGGAATAATGTTTTCCCCGTCAAGTGGCGGCTGATTCTCCATTGCCGTGTTTGTGGCAGCCAGCAACGTGGGGTAGAAGTCGCTTGTTGAAACAGGTATATCCACTGTAAGGGGTTCATTGTACCTTGCCGGCCATTCCATGATGGCCGGAACACGTATCCCTCCTTCATATAACTCAGACTTTTTGCCCCTGAGAGGTCCGGCCGAATTATGGTTATGTATGTATGAAGGGCCGTTGTCACTGCAGAACCAGAGAATAGTGTTCCTGGCAAGACCATTGTCTTGAAGATAAGAGCGCAGCCGTCCGATCTGATCATCCATCGCAGTGATTGCTCCGAACCAGTGTTGTTTCTCAATTGGCAGGTCAGGGTATAAATTTCTGTGTTCATTTCCCGCAACTACCGGTGTATGAGGAGTATGAAACCATATGACTGCCAGAAACGGAGTCTTTCTCCCGCTGTTTCTCCGTATGAAGTCAATGGCCCTGTCCATAATGATTTCAGAATCATCACCTTCGAGCCACTCATCTACCACCTGTCCGGGCCCGGTCCAGTAGCGGTCAGTCCAGACAGCACCCCCTGTTCTCTGCCCCCTGGCAACAGGTTCAGTCTGTACCTGTCTGTATTCCTCAGTTCCGTATTTGCCTCCCACATGGTAATATGGATTGTAATTCGGTACCATCGATTCGGTCGAGAAACATTCATCGAATCCGTTTTCCCAGGGTGGTGAATAAGGTGATGGCCCACCCGGAAATTCACCCTGTATCACAGTCCGGCTCAATCCTCCAAGGTGCCATTTGCCAAAATGGCCTGTCTCATAACCTTTGCTCTTCAGTGCCTCTGCCAGGGTTATCTCATCTGCAGGCAGAGGCTCCCTTCCTGCCCATAATACTCCATACCTGAACGGGTGCCGTCCCGTCAGGCAACTGCCTCTTGTAGGCGAGCTGACGGGGGCCGCAGAATAGAAACGGTTGAAGCGAATGCCTTCTCGGGCCATCATATCCAGGTTTGGGCTCTTTACAGTAGGGTTACCGTAGCAACCAAGATCACCGTAACCCAGGTCATCTGCCATGAGCAATATTATGTTCGGGAATTCACCATCTTGTTTTGGCGCATCTGCGGTCTTATGACTGCATGAGACCGAAACCAGTAGCAGCAGGGATATTTTTTCTTTCATTGAGAGATGGAATTTGTTTGTGTGTATTCATTGAAATCGTAACAGGATAAAGGTTCAGCATATGTCAGATAACCGTTAATTTCCATGCTTTCCTCAGTTCCATGACAGATCTTTCCGGTCATAAAAACGTATCCGTCCATCCTGTTCTCCGACAAGCAGGTCTGGTCCGTCAGGCTGACCGTAATCCCATACCTCCGGTGAGCAGGCATGCTGACCCAGATATATAACGTCACCTTTGAATCTGATCATTTCCGGTAAAGCAAAAACAGGGTTCCGGTTTGTTCCCTTATTCTTCAGAAAAAGTACGGCGGCTCCTTTAAGCCCTTCTGATTGTGGCAGCCCGGATACCGGATCAGGTACCGAACCATGTCTGGGTGTACCGACAAGGATATCTGTTTTGTTATCGAGATCCCAGTCTTCCAATACAATCTTTAACCGGCCCGTACCCCCGGCAGAGAGAAAATTGGCCCGGATAAATGCACCATCTTCAGTGCA
>SBFZ01000343.1 GCA_006227095.1 Bacteroidota bacterium
AAGTACCAGGGCTCCCTCCTCCGCGTGCAACCTGATATTGCTTTTCAGAATCACCGGACCGGTAAGCCAGATGCCCCTTGGTATCACTACGGTTCCGCCTCCTTTTGACGACATGGCATCTATTGCAGCCTTGAATGCATCCGTATTGAGTGCAATGCCATCACCCACCGCACCAAAGTCAGTTATTGAAACGGTGCCGGAAGGTATCCGGGGTTCAATTACCTGGGGCATTTCAAATTCAACATCACGGTATATCTCTCCGGCAGGATGGTTTGATTTCCCGGGAGTTGCTGACACTGTGCCGGAAATGTTTCCGGTAACTGTCACTGCATTGGACGCCGCATGATTTACGGTGGTCTTTCTGATAGCTGCTTCCGGAGCCTGATGATCCGAGGGAGCCGCAGACGCCCTGGAGGTATTCCCTGTACTGATTTTGTCCGGTCTCAGCTCCTTCATTGCGCTGAATACCAGCTGGGCCACTGCATAAGCCCCGGCCGGCTGGAAATGGGTATTGTCACTGCTTCCGTCAGGCCAGGCTTCATAAAGACCCGGAGGGAGGTTCATGAAATATGTCAGGGTTACATAATCACGGCCCTTGCGGGTAAAGAAATCGCGGCTAAGGGAATTCAGATCGATAAAACAGGTACCTGTTTCACCGGCCACCTCCTTCATTGCTGCCGGATAGTCACCATGAGTGTTTCCAAGTATGCCGTCATTCCACGGATAGTTTCTTGCAACCGGAGTCACCAGTACCGGGATTGCTCCCTTCTCAAGTGACTGTGAAACATATAGCCTCAGGAATTCCCTGTAACCGGGAAGGGAGGTATAGCGCTCACCCTTGTTGACGGATGCGTCATTGTGACCGAACTGGATAATGACGATATCACCCCTGCTGAGCTGGCTGCGCACCTCTGACCATCGCCCCTCTTCAAAGAATGAGCGTGTGCTTCGGCCTCCGACAGCCCTGTCGTCAACCACCACGCTGTCACTCCTGATGAGATTCCTTACCATGGGAAGAGAATCGGATAACATGAATTTCTGGAACACCTGACCCCATCCCATTATCGGATACCGTTTTTCACGGTAATCCCTCTCCAGTGAGTAATCAGCCACGGTGGAATCACCGATAAGCCAGACCTTTGTTATCTTTTTACCACCGGATGCTCCCGATTCGCCGGGATTAACGGCCGTAAATGCCGTCAGTATTCCCGTAAGAAAAAACATAACCAGAAATTTGCTCAAACTCATAGATCACTCAGTTGTTATAATTCTGAACCAGTCAATGTCAATTGACCCTGCATCATTGATAAATCCGTTGCGCAGGGCAAAGAATCCGACCTTTGCTCCTATCCACATACCCTCCCGGGCGGTAAATGGTTCTCCGGCATCTGTATAATTCTCTCCGTCAGTGCTGTAGCCAAGCATGCAACTTGCACCGGCTTCCACTTTCAGACTGAAAAACAGATGGTCAGCTGTCACCTCCGTGGCAAAGAACTCCGACTCCGGTGTGCCGCGGTCGGCGTGGTTGCATCCGGCCACCCTGATCAATAACCTGTCATCAGACCTCCTTACAGATATGTACCTGTAGTCACGTCCCATAACTACCATACCGGCTTCCTCGCCGTTGAACCGGAGATTAATATTGACCCTGGCTGTGGCGGTGAAACGTTCAGCCGGGAATTTGCGAAGGAATAGATTTGGTACGTCCCACATGTTGTGCATGCTGTCAGGCCTGGCAATACAGTTGAGCCTGTAGAAGCCGTATGCTTCCGACGGATAACCCCATTTTATGTCAGGGTTGGCGTGCCACTGCCAGTTCAGCGGTGTTTTGTTTCCGTCAAATTCATCATTATTGTCAGCAGGTCCTGTGGCGGCTATCCTGCCAACTCCGGGGCGGGAATACGAAATCACCGGCTCTCCTGTTCCGTCACCGTTATCATCCCGGCCTATTACCGGCCAGTCATCATTCCATTTCATTGGTTGCAGGTGCACAATCCTGCCATAGGGGCCCCTGTCCTGAAAATGAATAAACCAGTCTTCCCCTGACCGGGTTGTTATCCATGCTCCCTGGTGAGGGCCGTTGATGTCTGTACTGCCCTGATGCATGACTGTCCGGTGTTCATACGGGCCAAACACATTGTCAGACCTGAGAACCAGTTGCCAGCCTCCCGTGACACCTCCGGCAGGCGCAAAAATATAATACCGGCCGTTCCTCTTGTAGAATTTGGGGCCTTCCACAGTCGGATTATCATCGTGCCCGTCAAAAACCAGTACCGGGTCACCCAGGGCGGTTGTGCCGTCGTAGCTCATGCGTGTAACCATCAGCACGCTCTTCACTCCTGCCCTGCTTCCGGCGAAAGCATATGCCAGGTAAGCGTTTCCGTCATCGTCCCAAAGCGGAGTGGGATCAATGAATCCCCTTCCGCCGATAACCTTCACCGGAATACTCCATGGCCCGGCAGGATCTGATGCCCTCACCATGAAGATACCATGTTCAGGATCAGGATAATATATATAATATTCACCGTTATGTATCCTGATGCATGGGGCCCAGACTCCTCCTCCATGACGCACTGAAGAATAATACTCCTCCGGCCGGAGCCTGTCAAGAGCATATCCTATTAGTTTCCAGGAGACAAGATCAGTGGAATGAAGCACCGGGATACCCGGGACACAGTTGAATGACGAGGCCACCATGTAGTAATTGTCTCCTGACCTTACCACATCAGGGTCAGAATAGTCAGAATGAAGTACCGGGTTGGTGTAGGTACTGTCACCGTTGCCGGCATCCCCTCTACACCCGCCGGCCAGGACTACGGCAAGCAGTACCGTGAAAATTCCGGCCGTGAATCTGCTGATCACTGAATCTTCTCTCATAATACTTTATTTTCAGTTCCGGCTTCATTAATGCCAGCCCGGGAAGGTCTCAATATTTCCTTTCCCTCGCAGCCTCGATGATACTCCGGTTTAAGCAGGTCAATACCCCTTGCAGTTATCCAGGGAACCGGGAGTATATTCCCGGTCCCCTGGAATAAATGAGAACCAACCCAAATCCAACCAATAAAAAATCTAGTCTGCCCAGCGCGGAGCGCCGGCAGTGCCTTTACCTGCAAAATTATTGTCAAGGAAGGTGAAATCGCCCATAACCGGATCTGTCCACAGATTAGTGGAAGCCCCGCTGTATGCAGTCATCAGGTTTTTTATCACCGCCGTTGTTCCGTCATAAAAATCAGTGGTGTAGTATGACCCGGTGATCCCCAGTGTCATGGAACCGGGCCTGATTCCGTTGGCCCTGTCAACTGTCTGGCCAAAGATACAGTCACTTATTGCAATGGTACCGGTTGATGTGTTGCTGGTGCCAAAGTCAATGAAGTATCTGGATGAAGAAGCATCCATTGTGGTTTCATTGAATGTACAGTTGTCAACCACAACGCTCTGACATCCTGCTCCGCTGCCATAGTTGATTATGCCTCCACGCAGTTTATATACGGTGGAATTAATGAATCTGATGTTGATGAAATTGCCGGTGGCAGCACCGTTAAGCACCCCGTAATGGCTGTCAAAGGCAAAATCATACATGACACAATCAAGGAACTCAACGTTGTTGATAACCTGGCCGGCAGCGTTACCGCGAAGACGTATGGCACTGCGTCCGGAATTTCTGATTATGCAGTTTTTGAATTTAATTAACCCGATTGTGAATGCATCGCTTTCCTGGTCAATTACCCCCCTGTGTTTTGTGACACCTGCATCATCATAGTAACAGCTGATATCTACATTTTCAAAGACAAGCGAGTCAGAGGCTGTCATAAGGGTACCTATGTCAAACATATGGTTTCCGCCCCCTGTTACAAGATATATTTTGGGCAGGTCACCCGGAAGAATCCCCCTTACCTTGGTGCTGGTCCTTACAGTGTCAACCTCCGAAAGCGGATAAGATGCTCCGTTCACCAGGAGGATGACACCTCCGGCCGGAAGTGCATCAAGTGCAGCCTTCAGGTCTTCACCCGGAGCCACCAGTACGTCACCTTCAATGATCACGCTGGTGCGTCCGCGGGCAAAGGTTCCGTTCATCAGTCTTACCTCATAAGCCCCGTTTGGCAGCCCGGTTACCTGCCGGCCACCCAGTGCCAGGTCTTCAGCACTCAGAGTAAAAGGAATCTGGGTGGCCCCGCTGACAAACAGCAGCGAAGTGGCTGTTGCACCAGGTTCCCACTGGACGATGCAAGAACCCATTGCTGACATGTAGGTTTCATACCCGTTAAACAGGTTTTCCGGATCGGTCTTGAAAGCCACAAGTGACCACTTTGACTCATCAACCCCCTGGATGGAGCTGACTGCCTTGACCCGTGCGGAAAACTGTGTGTCACCCGCCGGAAGTACATATGTATATGAGAATACACTGGCCTCTGAGGCATCAACCTGGGCAGAGGTGACCAGTGTTCCTGAAGCTGTGGCGCCGTCATAGATCTCCACCATGTAGTGGTCAGTATTTTTAACTGATGCCCAGGCAAGTGTCACTGTAGTGGTATTGCTGATGATGGCACTCAGCCCCACAGGAGAGAAAGCCCTGCTGAACTGAAGATCCTCCACCACCGGGTCAATCTCCTCCTTGCATGCTGAGAAAACAAGCATTGCGATCAGCCCGGCAAAAAATGCTGTATTTATAACTATCTTTTTCATAGATAACAATTTAAGTGGTTAATAGCCATAATCATTCTTCAGCATGCCGTTGCTGGCGTCGATGAATACCTGCCAGATCGGCCAGAACTGGTTCTGATCCGGATCATTGGTAAAGAGCGAGTTGATCTTGGTTGAACCAAGCTTGTCAGGACTGACATAAGCAGTGTTGAAGGTATAGCTGCCTGACATATCAGCAGTCTCGCCCCTGTTGAGTCCGTAGAACTGGAGTGATTCACCGTCGGGAGCATACCTGTAATATAGAGTCTCAGGTACATCCGAGTAACTGTCGGTGCGGTTGCTGAGGCTTGTCATCCTGGTAATGGCTTCGTCCATTTTCGATCCCAGGAGATTCCATCTGATCAATGCAGCCT
>SBFZ01000063.1 GCA_006227095.1 Bacteroidota bacterium
AGTTCATAGCCCGACCTGTACAGCAACTCAACAAAAATGCCGTCAAGCACAAAGAACTTCCTGTTCATGATGTAAACTGTGTCCAGTTTCTCTTTATCCTCCTTCCCGATTGCCAGTCTCTTGCCCTTGTCTTCAAAGATCATTTCCTGGGAAAATGCATTGTAGTTGAGTAAGGCCTGGTAAACATAACCCGATTTCATCAGCACTGTTCCATTGGTAAACCCGGGAAAAATATAGTGTGAGAGCTCCACTGTCTGCCTTTGTGCAAATGCAGTGGCGATGACAGGGATAAATAGCGAAAATAACAGACTCCTTTTCATGGTATGAATCTTCCGGTATTAATTATCCGGAGTGATAAAAATACAAAAACCTTACCGTTTCCGGTCTCCTTTCGTCAGTTAATACAGCGCCAGACTGATTCAGGTTCATATTCCGCAAAAGGGAATCCGGGAATTCACAATGATGAACTCTATCCTCCTGAATCCCTTCAAGGGAGCAGGTAACTATGTCAGATCACCCCGGGAAAGGTTAACCAGTTTACTGATATAGCGCCGGTCTTCGGCATAGGGAATGCTTTTAAGGAAGACAAGGTAAAAATCACTGTCCATTTCACCCCCAATCCTGTAACCACGCGAGATGTAGTACTCCTGCCACAATGCATAGTCAATCACAGAATCTGACCAGTGATCATATTTCGCATGATCCCTGTAGGTCCCGGTTGCCACCGTGGGCCGTTGTGTCGGATACTTCATGCCGAAAAGGTTGTTCCCGTTCTGGAATATGTCCGAGGAATAATAACCTGTTTCCAGCCGCGACTGCAGCAGTACCACATCCCGGTATTTTATTTCTTCAAGTTCAAGGCATTTTATCAGAAGGTCTTCGCTGAAAGGAAGATATCTTACCTGGAAATAAAAGAGATCCTTCTCAGCCCGTCGTTGCATATCTTCAGTCATCGCCGGTTTACCCCCCGGCACCTCACAGGTTGTTATCAGAAATAATGAAGCAAGCAGAATCGTCCGCAGGGTGTCTCTGCCTGCTACCGTTCCGAATTTTAGTTTTCTGACTGCTGTGCTGCATCCGGCCACAACGCCTAAACCCGAAGAAATCTGTCTGAATGTCTTCATGGCTGTTCGTTTTGATCTTCGCAACAAAGTTACTTCACAAACCCCTGCCGGACAATGAACTATATTCTGAATTAGGTGATTATGTGTTTGTTATGAAGACTGCTTATCAAATTATACAGGGGTCTTACAGCCCCTTCGGGCCAGCTGACAGCCGGAAAAACAGGTTTCGTCAAAAAGAGGTCCTTTTTTACTACAAATCAGTGAACATTCCGGTCAACTGACATAAGGAATCAGTTATGCCATTCATCTGCTGTATTTTAGATTTTCCCGCTCCTGAATCGTTCAGGACACCCGATTTTGACCAAAGTCGGTTCCGGAGAGGTGAGAATCGGGCCGGTATCTATCCCGGAAGGCATAAAAGTGATGAATAAGTTTACAGGCAGCGGAAATCAAACCTTGCAGTATGGAAGCAGAATGGAGTATATGATATGATGGTCATATCTGGCAGACCAACCTGAACCCGGGTTGAGGAGGCCGTTGAAGCATTGGGTGATATGGTTGAACTTAACAACCCGGGTAAAATATCTCCTGTTGTCTTTTGTGTTACTCCTTCCTGAACCTGACCCTGGTGACCTCATTCACCCAGCCGCCGACGTTGTAAACAACACCCTCGTCAAGAATCTTGCGGTAAAAACAATCCTCACGGGTAGGATACAGTTGCATGTACTTCCTGATCTTTGCGTCAGCCTCAGACTTTAAAGAGGGATCAATGCCCACGGCAGCCTGGAGATAATCTACCGCCACCCAATAGGCTGCAAGGTTGTCAAACTTGTTGCCAAGCTCTGCCCCGGCATAACAGTCAGCCAGTATCATCAGAGCCCCGGCATTCCTGTTGTTCAGCTGAAAAGCGTGCTCGGCCCTGTTCCGGGCCTCCTCCCTCCTGCCCCGCTCCAGCTCCATGAGGGCAACCCGTATCAGCACCCCTGACCTTACTATCCTGCTTGTATCACGGTTATAAGCCTCAGTGAAATATGAGATTGCCCTGTCCATGTTGTTGCGCGCCGCATTCAGCTCAGCCAGCCTCACGGCATTTTCAGCCGAGCGGTCATTGGCAAACATCTTTACCGCAACATTGTAATACAGGTCTGACTGCCCGCAACCCGCTTCATCAAGCATAGCAAAAACCTTCCCCACAAAGGCGGTATCACGGAAGTTGCGGTCAATCTTGCCGGCATAAAGCGTCTCGAGTCCTTCACATGTCATGGCACCGCTGGTCCGGTAGAAGGTTTCCAGGTTCTCAAGGTCGCCGGCATGCATGCAACCGGCGGGATTGCTCTCCATTCTCCAGTCGAGCGTTCCCATAGCCGTGACAAAAGCATAGCCCAGCTCACCGGAATCAATGATACCCATGGCATAAAGACTGGCAGCAGCAGTGGCTAACCGTACGAAATAGCGGCAATCCATCTGATCAGGAGAACTCTCTGCAACCTCCGCCAGAACGTTGTAGCAGAGGCTAAGGTAATCAGGATCGTCTCCGGCAAGGTCAAACAGTATGTCAGCCTTGTGGAGATCATTTGGAAGCCTGTTGTCAAAATAGTAAATCCTCTGCGTGATAATCATGATCATTGAATCAACATACACCAGTTCTCCGGTACGTTCATACAATTCCCGATACATTTCCTCAGCGTCAATATAAAGCTCTTCGGATTCGTCAGGGCAGTCAGAAATCAACTGCCGCAGAAGACCGCCTGCCGTGAGATGGTCAGAATTATCCCCTGCCTCCCGGTAAAGGGAGATCCGTTCACTGCAGGCAAGGGTGTCACCCATGTTATGGGAAAGGCTGTCATAGTCTGTTCCAGTCTTCCAGGCAGGGCTTTTCCCTTCTGCTCCTGGCTGCCCTTCCAGGCTTGCCGTCATTAGCAACAACATTGCCGCTGCCATAATCACATAAGGCCGTTTACATTGTTCCCCGTTCATCTTCGTGCAGTATACAAATGAAAAAATTGACTCTGAATCTTACCTATAATAACTCTTTGCCGTAACAATTCGTATCTGTTATCTGCCGCAACAGGCAATCTTTTTATTCAAAGTACGTTAACTAATTACGGATGAAGGCTATCATCCCGTAGCCAGGGACCGTTAGCCTCCGCGATGTTAGGGTTATTTGACTGACAACAGGTATTTCAATCTATATGGACTACAATTTTCACATAATGAGTCTGCCGCACCAGAGGATGTACCTGATGAACACCTCGAAGGACGTGGTGATAAGATCATCGCCCGGCAAGAGCAGTAAGTTCTATGCCAAGGAAAGAGGAGGAAAGGAATTTGAACTGCACCACCTGAGTGACCTGCTGCATGATACCCTCAAGGCAGCCAGGAAAATAACCAGGGTGGAATATGTTCAGTTCTGAGAAGGGTCAGAAGCGCATTCCCGGGCTGGAAACGGTATATTGCCAGATGCGGAAAATCATGTCAGCCGGCAACTAAATGCAGGCCTCCCACCGGTATTTGGCATTAGTCAATTCCCTCTTCATATTTAATAACATGGGGAAACAAGTCCCCTCCCCTGCCGTATAAGTGTAAAAAATACTATTTTTGATTTTCCCCGGAGATCAGACTGTCATGAAGGATTTGCCTGGTAGCCGGGATTATTTTGATATTATGCGCATCAGGGTACTTATATTGATTTTTCTACTCCCTTTCCGGGTAGCATTGAACGGCCAGGTTGATTTCAGCACCGGTTCAGGATTCAAATATCTCAAGGGGTCATCAGCCTCCGGCCTGCCGGCTGACTGGATGACTTCAGCGTTCAATGACTCAGGCTGGAGCCAGGGGAACGCACCTTTCCGCTACGGTGACGGTACAGGAGGAGTGGTGCTCACTGATATGATCAACAGTTATTCTACCCTCTACCTTCGCAGTACCTTCAACGCCTTTTCCGTTGACAGGATAAAGAATATCCAGTTCAGGGTCAACTACGATGACGGTTTTGTGCTATGGATAAACGGCACGATGGTACTGAGCCGCAATTCTCCGGCTGTACTCTCTTCAACGGCACTCGCCCCGGCAAATCATGAGTCAGGTACATTTGAGTATTTTACCCTTGATTCATCCGAAGTGCACCTTAATGAGGGAACCAATCTCATCTGCATACAGGCATTCAACGTCGCACTTAACAGCTCCGACTTTTACCTTGACCTCGGAATAAGTGCTGCACTCTCACTGCCTGAAGTGCCTGAGACTCTGCCTCTGAACTTTGACCAGGAGGCGGGATTCTGTGATTCACCCTTTGACCTGGTTGTCTCATCCGGGGAGCCGGGGTATGACATTGTATATACCATCGACGGCAGCAATCCGCAGACATCATCGACGGCCATTCGCAGCAGCACGGCTGTCACAATCAGGGTTGATCCCGCCATATCTTCAGGCCGGCCCGTAACCCCGGTATTCCTGGTACGTGCCTCCCTGGCACTCGATGGTTATTCTCCCTCCAGACCCGTCACAAAGTCATTCATCTTCCTTGACAAGGTGCTCACCCAGGGGCACCCGGGCGGCGACTGGCCCACCTCATCGGTAAATGACCAGGTTATTGACCTCGAGATGGATCCCGACGTGGTTAATGACCCCCGCTACAGCCAGTACATGAAGGCCAGCCTGCTCGATATACCTTCAATTTCGCTTGTGACGGAGAATGCCGACATGTTCGGTCCGTCACAGGGCATCTATGTCAATGCCTACCAGCATGGCGAGGAGTGGGAAAGGCATTGCTCACTGGAACTTATCAATCCTGATAATACAATAGGTTTCAGGGTTAATGCCGGTGTCAGGATCAGGGGTGGAGCCAGCCGCACACCAGGGAATCCCAAACATGCCTTCCGGCTTTTCTTCAGGAAGGAATACGGACCCGGCAAGCTACTCTTTCCGCTTTTTGGTGATGAGGGAGCCGCTGAATTCGACAAGGT
>SBFZ01000171.1 GCA_006227095.1 Bacteroidota bacterium
ATGGCGATCTGCGATTTGCGATGTCTGGATTGAAAGTTGAGCCGGTGAATCAGCGCCAGCAGAGCGGGATGATAAAAAATATACAAAAACAACATAAAAGATTAAAATATATAAGATAAAACACCTTCGAACCATATAAAACATTACTTTTGCTCCCCTGTAATCATAAAATGTTTTATTTCTATGTGTGGTGTTGTTGGTGTTTTTGACCTGAAAGTCAGGGCGGAGGATCTGCGCCAGCAGGTTCTGGGGATGTCCGGAAAACTAAGGCATCGCGGGCCCGACTGGTCAGGTATCTATTGCGGGGAGAGAGCAATCATAGCCCATGAGAGGCTTTCAATAGTTGATGTGCAATCGGGCGGCCAGCCCCTTTACAGCCGTGACCGCAGGCTGATCCTCGGGGTAAATGGTGAGATATACAATCACCGTGAAATAAGGGAGCGGTACAATGACAGATATGATTTTACAACAAAGTCTGACTGTGAAGTGATTCTTGCATTATATGCAGACCGCGGATGTGACTTCCTTGATGAACTGAACGGGATTTTTGCATTTGTGCTCTATGATGAAGTGAACGACTGCTACCTGGCGGCGCGGGACCACATAGGTATAGTACCATTCTACCTGGGATGGGATATGTTCGGGAACCTCTATTTTTCTTCAGAGCTGAAGGCACTGGAAGGGATCTGCAAAAAGATTGAGACTTTCCCTCCGGGACACTATTATTACAGTGGTGACGGTGCTATGAAAAAGTGGTATCATCGTGACTGGACCTCATTTGATGCGGTGGCCGGCAACAGCACTGACATCAGTGAATTGCGGGAGGCTCTTGAGAAGGCCGTTCACCGGCAGCTGATGTCTGATGTGCCGTACGGGGTTCTGCTTTCCGGAGGCCTTGACAGTTCTGTTATTTCAGCTATCGCGAAGAAATATGCAGCGCGCCGGATTGAGACCGATGACCAGGCTGAGGCCTGGTGGCCGCAACTTCACTCCTTTGCCATAGGACTGGAGGGGTCGCCGGACCTGGCTGCGGCACGAAAAGTGGCTGACCATATCGGTACGGTTCATCACGAAATACACATAACAGTACAGGAGGGGCTCGACGCCGTGCGGGATGTCATATATTACCTCGAAACCTATGATGTAACCACTGTGAGGGCTTCAACCCCGATGTACCTCATGGCCAGGGTTATCAAGTCGATGGGGGTGAAGATGGTCCTTTCCGGTGAAGGGGCAGACGAGGTGTTCGGAGGGTACCTCTATTTTCACAGGGCTCCGGGCCCCCGTGAGTTCCATGAAGAGACAGTACGCAAACTGGGCAAGCTCCACCTGTATGACTGCCTCCGGGCAAACAAGTCGCTTGCCGCCTGGGGAGTTGAAGGAAGGGTTCCGTTCCTCGACAAGGAGTTCCTGGATGTTGCCATGAGGCTTAACCCTGCAGACAAGATGGCCGGAAACGGAAGGATGGAGAAGTGGGTGCTGAGAAAGGCATTTGAGGATTATCTTCCGGAGGATATCGCCTGGCGGCAGAAGGAGCAGTTCTCTGACGGGGTGGGCTACAACTGGATTGACACCCTGAAACAACTGACTGCTGAAAAAGTCACCGATGAGATGATGGCCAGTGCCCGATACCGGTTCCCGGTCAACACACCTCTGACAAGAGAGGAGTATTTTTACCGTTCAATCTTCACGGAGCACTTTCCTTCTGAGACTGCCGCAATGACCGTTCCTTCAGTGCCGTCGGTAGCATGCAGTACCGCGGAAGCCCTGGCGTGGGATGAGGCCTTCCGCAACCAGAATGAACCCTCGGGCCGTGCCATACGAAACGTGCACGTGAAGTCATACTGACATCCGGCAGTGCAGGTATTAATGGTACAAATTTGCCTGGCTCACTGTCAGACTGCCGGAAAGGGGATGGTGCCAGGCAGGTAATATTCAAAAAAGAGGGTGACCACCTTAAGTGAGCCACCCTCTTTTCAATAAAACCTCTCAGAAAATTATTTCTTCAGAACTGTGTCAAGTATCTTTTGTTTATCAAGTTTCTTCGTGCAGAAGAACCAGTCATAACACTTCATCTCGTCCTTGCTCTCCATACGTTCCTTGGCTACGCCGCATGATCCGGCCGTGGGGACGATGACATCATCACCCGGCTGCCAGTCGGCAGGAAGTGCCACCGAGAATGCATCAGCAGTCTGCAGTCCGAGGACAACCCTGTAGATCTCCTCGAAATTACGGCCGAGGCTCAGGGGATAATAGAGGATGGTACGGATCACTCCCTTTGGATCAATGAAGAACACCGCCCTGACGGCTTTTGTGCTGCTTTCGCCCGGCATCATCATTCCGTATTTCTGGGCAACTGACATTGTGATATCCTCGATGAGGGGGAATTTCACCTCAACATCCTTCATCCCCTTGTACTCGATTTTTTCCTTGATGGTCCGGAGCCATGCGATATGGCTGTAGAGGCCGTCAACTGAAAGACCGACAAGCTTTGTGTTTGCCTTTTCAAATTTTTCTGCCATGGTGGCAAAGGTCATGAACTCAGAGGTACATACCGGGGTAAAGTCAGCCGGATGGCTGAAGAGGATCACCCAGCTGCCTGAAAAGTCAGACGGGAAATTGATCTCGCCCTGGGTTGTTACTGCCTTGAATTCAGGAGCCTTGTCGCCAATACGTGGCATTGAATAAACTTTTTCTTCCATTTTTGTTATTGTTAATTTGAGTTGTAATAAATTCTGATACTGTTAGTTAAATGGTACCGATACAGGTTTTAGATATGGCAAAAGCGTCATGCAATATCACTTACCGGCGCCGTTCTATCATCAGATCAAAGTCTTCCTTGAGAGCAACGAGGTCTTCCTCATGTTCCACCTCATCAGTGAGGATCTGAAGGACGATGTTGTAGGTAATCGGGTCAGACTCTCTTGTCAGGGCCAGAAGTTTGTTGTAGACCCTTATTGCACACTGTTCTCCCTTTATATTCTGGTCAAGGACCACCGACACGAAAGGATCTTCCGGGGCGTCATATCCGCAGTTGGTGATCTTTGTCCACTCATCAGGCGAAAGCACAGGAGTGCCGCCGAGCTGGATAATCCTGCCAACAAGTAGTTGAGCATGTGTAAGTTCCTCTGTTGCATGCAACTCCAGTTCAGCGATGACTGCATCCTTCATCGGCCCCTTGACAACTTTTGCCCCTATCCAGTACTGGTAATAGGCCAGCCACTCGTCGGCAAGTGCCTTGTTCAGGAGAGTGAGCAGTTCCTCTACATCCATCCTTACAATTGATCTTCCGATTTCTGCCATGGTAATTTTAAATTTTAAGATTAGTATTTAATTGAAATTCATTGAATTACTTTGCCGGGGGAAACTTGATTCCAAGGCCTTTGGCCACCATCTGTGCCAGTTCCCTGTCAGCCTTGTGGAAATGCTCCAGCTGACGCATCAGTATCTCCTTCTTTTTCGGGCCTGAGACTCCCTTAAGGGCACCGACGAAGTTGGCCACGGTATTGGCTCTCTCCTTGTCGGTCATCACTTTTCTGAAGAGGGCTCCCGCCTGTGAGTAATGGTCATTGTCGTTCTTATTGCGGTCCCATGTGTCAGCCACATCGGATTCAAGGCTCATCGGAGGCTCCTTGTATTCCTTGTCGGCTTCAATATCGTCAAAGCTGTTTGGGAAGTAGTTGGGAGCTGATCCTCCGTTGCCGTTGAGCGCCATAAACCCGTCTCTCTGGTGATTATGCACGGGTACAACAGGCCGGTTAACAGGGAGCTGCTCGTAGTTTGCGCCCAGCCTGTAACGATGCGCATCAGGATAGGCCAGTATGCGGCCCTGCAGCATCTTGTCCGGTGAGAGACCGATACCCGGGATTGTATTCGAAGGGGCAAAGGCGGCCTGCTCGACGTCAGCGAAGTAGTTTGCAGGTATCTCGTTCAGCTCCATCACACCGGCCTCGATGAGTGGGAACTCTTTGTGGGGCCATACTTTTGTAAGGTCGAAGGGATTCCATTTGAACTTCTTCGCCTGCGCTTCGGTCATCACCTGGATCTTCAGGGTCCACTTCGGGAAATCCTTCCGGTTGATTGCCTCAACGAGATCGCGCTGAGAGTAATCGGGATCCTTCCCGCGAAGCTCATCGGCCTGTGGGCCTGTGAGGGTCTTGTTACCCTGTTGTGTCTTGAAATGGAACTTCACCCATACCCGTTCATTCTTCCTGTTGTACATCGAAAAGGTATGACTGCCATATCCGTTCATAAACCTGTAGCCATCGGGTGTGCCCCTGTCGCTGAACAGGATCATCACCTGGTGGAGACTCTCCGGGTTGAGGCTCCAGTAGTCCCACATCATGGTCGGACTCTTGAGGTTTGTCTTCGGATCACGCTTCTGGGTGTGTATGAAATCCGGGAACTTCTTTGCATCCTTGATGAAGAAGACCGGGGTGTTGTTGCCAACCAGGTCCCAGTTGCCCTCTTCAGTATAGAACTTGACTGCAAAGCCCCTCGGATCGCGTTCGGTATCGGCGCTTCCCTTCTCTCCGCCGACTGTTGAGAAGCGGACCAGCACGCGGCATTTATTGCCGACCTTGCTGAAAAGCTTTGCGCGGGTGTATTTTGTAATGTTGCCGGTGACGGTGAAGGTGCCGTATGCACCTGTGCCCTTGGCATGCACAACCCTCTCGGGTATACGTTCACGGTTAAAGTGAGCCAGTTTCTCGTGGAGATGATAGTCCTGAAGTAAGACCGGTCCCCTTGGACCTGCGGTCATGCTGTCTTCGTTCTCGAAGTACGGCCTGCCTGCTGCTGTGGTAAGCTTCTTCTTTTTCATGTTCACAGGTTTAAATGGTTCTTATTTTGATTTATTGCTGGTGCGGAAGAAGTAGAATATCTTGAAAAGAGTACCCGTAACCCCGACTGCAATAAGGAGAAACCTGACCAGGGTCTGTTCTGTAAGAAAGATTACTGACATGATAATCATTAACCACATTACAGTCAGTGCATAGTATCCGGTTCTTTTTATCGATTGC
>SBFZ01000182.1 GCA_006227095.1 Bacteroidota bacterium
CTTCTATCACCCTGCTTTCCCTTGCCGGATTGTAGCTTACCTTGACCGGGGCCACCTGTTCATAGGGTTCCTTCTGTACGTTTCCCTGGTTGAAGAGGTTTCGTACTGCCCTTGCCCCGCTTTCCGTTAGGGTCCCCGGGTCACCGCTGCTGAGGAGGTCATACACCAGGTTCTTCAGGTCATGCATATCACTCTTCATATCGAAAAGGACCTTGTACAGGATCTCCCGCTCACTGCTGAAGCTCTTTTCGTCGGACATTGTCCTTACGGGTACGGGAAGGCGGCCACTCTGTATATCCGGAAGGTACCGTGCAAGGATCGGACCGGTGACGTCACGTTCCTGCTCGATTACAGATATCTGTTCGGTAATATTCTTGAGCTGCCTTACATTGCCGGGCCAGTAATAGTTCAGGAGCATCTCCCTTGCATGACTGTCAGGCCTGATTGCAGGCATCCGGTATCGCTCCGCAAAATCAACCGCGAACTTCCGGAAAAGAAGTATGATATCTTCACCCCTTTCCCTCAGGGAAGGAACACGTATCGGAACGGTATTGAGCCTGTAGTACAGATCCTCCCGGAACCTGCCGGAGCTGACGGCCTGGACAATATCGACATTGGTTGCGGCAATTACCCTCACATCAGTCTTTTGCACCTTTGAGGAGCCTACCCTGATGAATTCTCCCGTCTCCAGCACCCTGAGAAGCCTCACCTGCGTTGAAAGCGGCAGCTCGGCCACCTCATCGAGGAAGATTGATCCGCCGCTGGCAACTTCAAAATATCCCTTGCGGCTGTCGGTTGCACCGGTAAAGGCTCCCTTCTCATGGCCGAAAAGCTCGGAGTCAATAGTACCCTCAGGAATCGCACCGCAGTTTACCGCAATATAAGGCCCGTGCTTCCGGAGACTGTGGGTATGTATTACCTGGGGAAAGACCTCCTTTCCCGTTCCGCTTTCACCGGTAATGAGCACAGAGAGGTCAGTCGGGGCAACCTGAACGGCTATGTCAATGGCCCTGTTCAGACCCTCGTGATTGCCAATTATTCCGAATCTCTGCTTAACGCTCTGTAAATCCTTCATCAAAATCCAATGAACTGCGAATTTACTACTTTTTTGCATTATGGTAAAGACGATCTGTTGTTATCGGGTCTTGTGCAATTCACTCTGCTGCTTTGCCGGAAGGGCTGTCCGGATAACATGATCAGGCAATTGTTGATGCCGGAGATGAACAATTCTAAACTTTTATACTTTCTCTTTGTTATAGTCTGTGAGTAAGTAACATTGAGAGAGATGAATGCAGGAAGCAGGACATACTCCATAAAGGATCTGGAGAACTTCTGTGGTATAAAGGCACACACCATCAGAATGTGGGAGAAGAGGTACGGGATCCTTACACCCGAGAGAAGCGATTCAAACATAAGGCACTATACCGAGGAAGAGCTCAAAAAGCTCATAACCGTCTCAATCCTTAACCGGAACGGGATGAAGATATCCAGGATTGCCCGTCTCAGTGACAGCGAGTTGCTGCGCGAGGTGTTAAGGACCGGAACCGGAGATGAAGGCAGTGACGGCACCTTTAAACCGGGAGAGCTGATAATGTCAGCATTGCGGTTCAGTGAGGAGGAATTCAGGGAAAAACTGAGCCAGTTTGTAAGGGAAAAGGGTCTTGCAGACGCATATCTGCATGTATTCCACCCCCTTATGCAGAAAGCCAGGGCCCTGTGGCTGACTGATTGCATATCGAAACCGCAGGAACAGTTCATAAGGCATGTCATAAGGACAATACTCATTTCCGAGGATATCTCGCATGAGGCTGCTGCCAACGGACACAGTGCAGCCATTATAAACCTGGGCGATTCAGAGAGCGAAAACAACCTGGTTTTCCTGAAATATCTGCTGAGAAAAAGAGGATTCAATGTCGTGTATACGGAAGGGACCCTCTCTGCGGATGATATCAGGGGGATCCACTCGGTAAGGCCGTTCGCGGTTCTTGCACTCAACCTCCCGGCCTCCGAACCTGATGAAGAGGTAAAGGGATTCTGCAACGAAATGGTCAGGGAACTTGATCTCAAAAAGGTACTCGTCCTTGGCAGGTATGACAGCAGCAGTACATGGAGCAACGGCAAAACCAAGGCTGTATGCTCTCCTGCAGGTCTTGCAGAGTGGGCTGAGAGTCTTTGATTCAATCAATCCACACTCCGGACAAACACACCGCCGGCTGTAAAACAAAAACCGGAACAAATACCTGATGGTACCGTTACCCGTGCGGGAGGCTTTTCCTGTTCTCTTGCAAAAAAGCCGGAATCCCTCTGGAAAGGTTCCGGCACCCGTGCTGGGCGTATTTCCTGTATGCACACAAAAAAACCGGATCCATGTTCAACAGATCCGGCGCCTTTGTTTATAGGAAAATCCTATTTGCGGACCCTTACAACCACCGAGTCAGCAATCTGAAGGGCCGTTGTAAGCGTACTCAGGTCAGTAAAGAGTTCACCCGTTTCACCGGTAGGATGACTGTGGCCAACCGGCTTCAGAAGGTACCTTGGCTGCAGGTCTGTCTTGTCAACCATACCCTCATAAACCACTGCAGGCTGGGCATTGTTGAGGTACCTTACATCTCCCGGGTACCTGTCATTTGTCCAGTATTCATTCCAGTCCCAGTTCTGGTTAACCTCGAACATAACCCTGAACTTCGCGGGAAGCGGATTGTCAGCCCGGGTCTTCAGCACAAAGCTTGTAGTGGGTGTGGCTCCGCTGTATGCATCAGCTACAGGATTTGACGGATCCGGCATATAAAGCCCGTCAGGGGCCATGACACCTCTCTTGTGCGACCAGTACGGGAGGGTCTGGGGAGCGCGCTTGGCAGACTCAACCCATTTTCCTGAGGCATTTGAGCCGAACTTGAAGATTCCCGTGGCAATAGCCCTTGGAACAAATAGTGTCTGAATATATTTCCCGTTCTCATCTTCAAGCCAGACGGCCATGAGGGGATAATAAAGCGAGGGACCGCCGTAAAAACCGACCTCAATCTCCTCACCTTTGCCGGTTTCATTGGTTACAACATCGGTAACCGTCTGCCTCTGTGCCAGCCTGGTGGCCGAAGGCTTTGATGAACAAGATGCAAGAACTGCAGCTATCAATATTATCAGGTATTTCATTTCTTCTATTTTTTCAGATTTCAATAATAATCCCGATGGTAGGCAACACTGTACCTGCCTCTGCTTCAATAAATTTCAGGAGGTACCTCTGCGGATCGAGCGGGTTGACCAGCGGGGTACCGTTTTCATCTGTCTGAAGCACCAGGATGTCTGGCTGGTCAGCCTTGAAGTTATAAACGTTCTGCACGTCAAGATAGAGCATCAGAGACCATCTGTCAAAGTAGAACTGCTTGTCAATCCGGATGTCAAGCTGGCTGAAGCCCTTCAGCCTCTCACTGTTGAACCTGGTATAATCAAGGTAGCCCTGACCTGAGACGTTCCATGCATCAATGAACGATGACCTGTCGGTATCAAATGGGGTATAGGGAGCACCTCCCACATATCTCCAGCGGAAGCCAGCATCCCATGTCTTGCCGATTGTCTTGGTGGCTGTAACACTTATCAGGTGCCTGTTATCCCAGGCAGTAGGAATGTAGTTACCGTCAGTTCCCTGAAACTCGCTTCTCACGAATGTGTAGGCAAATACCATGTTAAGGCCCTCAAAATCCCTGGCCCGGCCCATCAGCTCCATACCGTAGGCCCTCCCCACGGCTGTTGACACAAGAGGCTCATTGCCAAAGATGCCGTAGCCTGCACTCTTGGTTGAAAGGGGTACCTGGTCAGCCACCGAGAAAGGATAGTCGGAATAGCTCTTGAAGAAACCCTCAAGGGTGAACTGCAACCTCTCATCCGGAATGAGTTCAACACCACCCACAATGTGATCCGCGGCTATGTATTTAAGCTCATTGTCCCTGTTGATATAGTTGCCGTCGTTGTCACGAAGACCAAGTGAGGTATAGGGAGGAAGCTGATAATACCTTCCCACGTTGAAGTTGAGATTCAACTCACCGGTGAGGGCAAACGATGCCGACAGGCGGGGTGATATCTGGGTTAGCGGATTGTTCATGACTGATGAAAAAGTATTGGCATCAGTGCGAAGTCCAAACGAAAGCCTCAGTCTTTCATCAATGAAGGCGCGGCTTATCTGTCCAAATGCAGCATACTTGAAGAAAACAAGATTGGTGTTGTAAAGCTCGGTCTCCAGCCCTTCGCCCCCGAAGAACTGACGGAAGGTGTCATTGCGGTACCGCGACATCTCCGTGCCGGCGCCATAGCTGAGTCTCAGCGAGTTCGGCCATACCACGGTACGCTCATACCTCAGCCTGATGTCTCCTTCTCCGCTCTTGTAGTCAAATGTCAGGTTGGCAGGATCCGAATCATCGTTGTTGAGATACTTGAACTGTGTATTATTCAGATAGTTCCGGCTCAGGACGAGCATGTCGGAACCGTTGCTGCGGAACCGCCTGTAAACGGCACCCACAGTATAGCTGTATTGCTCCTGGGTAGGAATGTATCCGAGGATATAGCGCTGGAATTCCGTCTCGTTTGCATCAAGGTTCAGGCTGAAGTCGTCCTTTGCCCCGATTCCCAGAATAGTCAGCTCATTCTTCTGATCAAACTTAACCTTGTACTTGAACTGGAAGTCATTGTAGGTGGGAAGGAAAGGAAGTCCTATCACCCCAAAAAGAAACTGCAGGTATGAGCGCCGGGCCGAAACGATGAGTGAGCTTCGTTCACCTGTCGGGCCATTGAAGGTCAGCCCCAGGTCAGATGCTCCCACCGTGGCCCTTAGCGACCGCTTTTCCCTGTTCCCTTCTATCATTGTGAAATCCATCACCGAGCTGAGTGCGTTGCCACGCGAAGCAGGAAAAGCCCCGGAAAGGAAGTCAACAGACCTTACAAAGTCGACATTGATAATACCCGTTGGTCCGCCTGACGATCCCTGTGTTGAAAAGTGATTGAGATAGGGTATTTCGACATTGTCTAT
>SBFZ01000066.1 GCA_006227095.1 Bacteroidota bacterium
TGGCTACTGTAGTGATATTTTTCCAGATCCTTCTCAATAAATGCAGTTGTAAATGTACCTGCCTGGAAGATGGGGTTACGCATCAGCATCCTGAAGAACGGGAGGGTGGTTTTGGTCCCCTTGATCCACACCTTGTCAAGCGCCAGCTTTGTGTTGATTACGGCTTCATGACGATCCTTGCCGGTCACTATCAGCTTGGCAATCATGGAGTCATATGATGCCACGATGGATGAGCCTGCCCTGACGCCGGTGTCAACCCTTATGCCCGGTTCTTCGGGAAAGCTGATCTTTTCAATTTTCCCCGGTGCCGGTGCAAACCCGGCCTGAACATCCTCTGCATTTATACGGCATTCAATGGCCCAGCCGTTCAGCCTGACATCCTCCTGCCTTATTGAAAGCTCTTCACCGGAGGCGACCCGAATCTGCTGTTCAATCAGGTCTATTCCTGTAATCATTTCAGTGACGGGATGTTCAACCTGGATACGGGTGTTCATCTCCATGAAATAGAAGTTGTGATCGGAATCGAGCAGAAACTCAACTGTTCCTGCCGAAAAATAACCTACAGCCTTTGCTATTCTGACGGCAGTCTCTCCCATTTTTGACCTGAGCTCATCATCAAGGGCAGGGGAGGGGGCCTCTTCAAGCAGTTTCTGGTGCTTGCGCTGTATCGAGCATTCCCTCTCGCCGAGGTGAATGATATTACCGTGAATATCACCAAGCACCTGAAATTCAATGTGTTTAGGATTCTCGATATATTTCTCGATAAAGACACTGGGGTCATTGAAGGCTTTCTCTGCCTCCCGGCTGGCCAGGATGAACATTTTTTCCATCTCTGACTCCTGCCTGACGATTCTCATCCCACGGCCTCCGCCTCCGGAAGCAGCCTTTATGATGACCGGATAACCGATCCTGGCAGCATGCCTTACAGCCTCGTCCTCGCTGGCAACACTGCCAGGGGTTCCCATGGCCATGGGAATATTGTGCTTAAGGGCTATCTGCCGGGCCACGGGTTTGTTGCCCATTTTGTAAATGGCATCCGGTGAAGGGCCGATAAATATGATTCCGTTATCGCGGCATTTCTCTGCAAACCAGGCGTTTTCAGCCAGGAATCCGTAACCCGGGTGTACCGCATCACTCTTTGTTTTGAGTGCTATCGAGATAAGCTTTTCAACGTCAAGAAATACCGGTATCTCTGCCAGTTCATCATCTTCCTCATGTATGATATCTGCAAAGGAGAGGTACATGGCGTCAGGTTCCACCGCTGTACGGACCGCAACGGTCTCGATACCCATTTTGCGGGCGGTTCGCATTATTCGTACTGCAATCTCACCACGGTTAGCAATTAATATTCTTTTTAGCTTTTTCATTCTCAGGTTAAAGTCTTCAGTCTACAATTGGCAGCCGGCAGTTTAAAGTCGAATTTTTATCGTCATCAGCCGACTGCCGACTGGTACTGCTGACTGCCGACTTCTTTATATTACAAAGGAATATTCCCATGTTTACGTGACGGCACCTTGACACTCTTGTTGCTGAGTGCAGAGAATGCTGAAAGGAGTTTCTCCCTTGTCTGGGCCGGGTCAATCACCTCGTCTATATAACCCTTTTCATCTGCAATAAACGGGTTGGCAACCTTTTCGCGGTATTTCTTTACCAGTTCTTTCTTAAGTGCAGCCGGATCCTTCGCTTCGGCGAGCTCTCTCCGGTACAGTATGGCCACTGCGCCGTCAGGCCCCATCACAGCTATCTCTGCTGATGGCCATGCGAAGTTGAAGTCGCCTCCCATACCCTTGCTGTTCATGACTATATAGGCACCTCCGTAGGCTTTGCGCAGGATGACAGTGATCCTGGGGACGGTTGCTTCCGCATAGGCGAAGAGCATCTTTGCCCCGTGTCTGATGATCCCGGAGTGTTCCTGGTCTTTTCCCGGAAGGAAACCGGGGACATCCTCAAGGGTAAGGATCGGGATATTGAAGGCATCACAGAACCTGATGAAACGGGCACCCTTTGTGGAAGAGTCTATGTCAAGGACTCCGGCCAGCACCTTGGGCTGGTTGGCAACAATACCAATCGTACGTCCCTCCATTCTTCCGAAACCGGTTATTATGCTCGGGGCGAACAGCTCGGATGTCTCAAAGAAGCTGTTGCGGTCAACGATGAGGTTAATCACATCACGCACGTCGTAAGCCTTGTTGGTGTCATCGGGAACGATGTCACGAAGCTTCGGGTTGAAATCAGGTGTATCCTTCTGATAGGATGCTACCGGAGGGTTCTCAAGGTTATTCGACGGGAGGTAGGAGAGGAACTTTCTCACGGCTATGACAGTGTTCTCCTCATCGTCATAGATCATGTTAGCCACACCGCTCTTACGTGCATGTACCTCGGCACCTCCAAGATCTTCGCTGCTGATCTCCTCGTTCAGCACTTCACGGACCACGTTAGGTCCTGTAACGAACATGTAGCTCGTGTGACTGGTCATGAAGACCCAGTCAGTCAGGGCAGGGGCATACACAGCTCCGCCGGCAGCAGGGCCCATTATGACAGATATCTGCGGGATTATCCCTGATGACTGTATGATGTTGTTGAAAATTACCGCATAGCCGTTGAGGCTGGCAATCCCTTCCTGTATTCTTGCACCCCCTGAGTCATTGATCCCGATGAACGGCGCTCCCATCTTGAGGGCCATCTCCTGAACCTTGGCAATCTTGCGTGCATGGACAATCCCGAGTGATCCGCCCATGATTGTGAAGTCCTGCGCAAATGCGAAGACCAGCCTCCCGTCTATCCTTCCGTGTCCGGTGACCACGCCGTCACCATAGGCAAGTTCAACTTTGCCAAACTCAACCCCCTGGTCGGAAGGGGTTACGTAGGCGTCAATCTCCTCGAAGGTCCCCTCATCAAAAAGGAGAGCTATCCTCTCATGAGCCGTAAGTTTTCCCTTGGAGTGCTGTTTCCTGATGCGGTCAGCACTGTATTGCTTCTTCAGGGCCTCTTCCCTTTCAGTGAACGCCCTGAAATACTTCCCGTTTATATCCATAGTTGAGTAGTTGACAAATAGAGAACCGCAAGCATTTAGAAAATGACATGACAAAAGTCACAATTTTGCCTCTATTATGCAAACCTATTTTCGAACGAAAACAGACAGCAGGCTATTAATGTTTAATATACAGGAAGATAAATGCCGAACAAAATATTATTTTACATACTCTTTGATGGCCTCAGCCCATATCCTGTAGCCCTCGTAAGTCAGGTGAAGACCGTCAATGCTGCATTTCCTCGGAAGGTAATTATTGGCGTCAGCCATAACGCTGAAGAGGTCTATGTAGGTATATCCGAATTCCGCAGCCAGCTCCTTCAGTATGCCGTTCAGCTCCATTATCTGAGGTGTCTTGTTCGTATGGTTCAGGGCCATGCCTGTGGCCGGATTAACCGGGAGCACACTTTCAATATATACCAATGTGCGGGGCGTCTCACTTTTTACCCTTTCGAGGATCTTCCTGTAGTTTGCGGCCACCTCTTCAGGCGTCATGTTGCGTGAAAGATCATTAACCCCGATCATGATGAAAAGCTTTGCCGGCTGAAGCTTCGTGATAGCGCCAAGCCTGATCAGTATACCCTCGGTAATGTCCGCACTGATGCCACGGTTGATGCACTTTTTATTGCCCAGCAGTTCAGACCACTCCATGCCGTCAGTGATGCTGTTTCCAAGGAAAACGATCTCATTTTTAATGTCAGGCAGATGATCGTACATATCCTTGCTGTGCCACCAGTACACGGAGAATTTGGAACTGTCAACAGCAACTGACTGGTTCTGTGACCAGGAAACATGACCTGCGCTCAGCGCAAAAACAATAAACAAGAAATACTTCTTCATCTGACAATATTTTTTACTGTTTGAACCATTTCCTCATACTGTGCCTCCATATCGCGCAGAAGGGTCAGCTGAACCCTTACACGTTGCAGGTTATGCTCCTGATACCTGATCTTGTAGTAGTTGTCACCGTCCAGGTAGTCTGTCAGGAATCGTGTGGCCATTATGTAAGTCAGCAGCTTTGGTGCGAAGGGGAGGTATTCAATTTCTGTGGCGTTAAGGGTATTCCTTGTCTCGGAGAGGAAGCCCTCGGCATAAGCCCTGTATATCTCAACATCCATTGAAACGGCAGACAGGTCTGTGGAGTCCTCCTCGGCCCTGTTTGTGGCTGTGCGGATGGCATCACCGAAGTCGTAATGGACATATCCGGGCATCACGGTATCGAGGTCGATGATAAGCAGTGCCCTGTCATTGCTGTCAAAAAGGATATTGTTGAATTTGGTGTCGTTGTGGGTGATTCTGAGCGGTATCTTCCCCTCAGCCCCGAGCCTGAGGATTGTTTTCATCTCCTCTTCACGCGATATGATCTCTTCGATCTCCTTGCTTACAGGGGCTGCCCTTCCTGCCGGATCCCTGTCAAGGACGGCATGGAATGTTTCCAGCCGTCTGGCAATATTGTGAAAGTCGGGTATCGTTTCATGCAGTGGTTCTCCCGGAAGATCAGCAAGCAGGGCCTGAAATCTCCCGACAATACGTCCTCCCTCGAAGGCTTTGTGCCTTGAATCAACCCGTTCATATGACCTGTGGTCAGGGATGAAGATGAACATCCTCCAGTAGTGATCTTCTTCGTCGGTGACATAGGATTTTCCCGAGTCCCTTGCCGGAACCAGGTTAAGGCATTCCCTCTTCAGATCACTGCCCGTGATGGCTGATATTTTTTCCCGCAGGTGTGCCGTAACCCGTTCCATGTTTTCCTGCAGGCTGGGTATGTCCCGGAAAACGTTGTTGTTAAGCCTCTGCAGGATATAGTCATCACAATCCCGTTCGGCGGTCACGATTCTGTAGGTGTCATGTATATGGCCCGGACCGAACGGTCTTCCCTCAGCATAGGTTCCGTCGGCCTTGAAACGGCTGAAAATCTTTTTCAGGTCAGGTTCCATGCCTGTTTGTCATCTTCCCTTCAGCCTGTAGCCGTGAAGTGAGTACCAGAGGAGGATAAGGTAGCAGGGGAGGCAGACCCAGTAAGCAGCCTGTGTGCTGAAGATATCAGCCATCTTGCCGTAGACAAGCGGAATGATTGCCCCGCCGACAACGGCCATCACCAGCAGGGCTGAGGCTGTCTTGGTGAAGCGCCCCACCCCGTTGAGAGCCAGTGGCCAGACCGAGGGCCAGACCAGGGCATTGGCCAGACCGAGCAGAGCCACGAACAGCACTGTTACCGGGATGGTGAGTGTCACAGCCTGGAAAGTTACAAGGTCCCTGAAGGGCATGGTTATCTGCTGGCCTGCCGGCGTTAAAACAGCTCCCAGTGTGAAGATGACACCGAGCACGGCTGAGATACGAAGTGCATTGACCTGGGAGAGCATCTTTGGGATAAAGATGATACCGCAGATGTACCCCACTATCATGCCTAGCATTGTCAGTGAGGTAAAGTATTTGGCAGAAGCCATATCAATACTCAGGGAGTCACCGTAGCGGATTATGGTATCGCCGGCAATCACTTCCACCCCTACATAGAAGAACAGCGCCACTGCACCAAAGATCATATGAGGGAAATGCCATATGCTTGATTTATTTGCGTTTGTCTCACCCATGGAGGGTTCCTCGGCATCGGTATCCACTTCCGGAAGGTGTGCAAAGCGAAGCAGCATTCCCAGCGCAACCAGGATGACAGCCATGATGATATAGGGGTTGATAACCCTCGTGGCCAGCTGGTCGAGGATGCCTGAACGCACCGCAGCATCCGTTGCTGCCGCAAGTTGCTGATCAAGTATGTGAGAGTCCTTCATGATATGTGCTCCGAGGATGATTGGTGCAATAGCCCCGGCAAACTTGTTGGCTATTCCCATCATGCTTATACGCTTGGCAGCACTCTCACGGGGACCGATAATCGTAACGTAGGGGTTTGAGGCCGTCTGCAGAAGAGCCATGCCGGTCCCCTGCACAAAGAGGCCGAGCAGGAAGATTGCATAGTTTCGCGCAAGCGCAGCGGGAATGAATATCAGGGCACCTACCGCCATTACCCAGAGGCCGAGAGACATGCCGTTCTTGAATCCTGTCTTCTTAAGCACTGCCGATGACGGAAGTGACATCACGAAGTAGGAGATGTAAAAGGCGGTGGTCACAAAGTATGCCTGGAAGTCGGTGAGCTCACAGGCTGTACGGAGAAATGGTATGAGTATACCGTTGAGCCATGTGATAAACCCGAAGATGAAAAAGAAGATGGCAATAACCGTCATGCCAACGATGTAATTCCTGCGGCTCATCGGGGCCGCTGCTGCACCTGTAGTCATCTTGTTTCAGATATGAATTGATAGTGGTTAGTTAAACCGCAGCTTTCAATAAAGTCACGGCCTCGGTTCAAAACTACTCTTTTTGGAAATAAACTGCAATAACACGGATTATTAAAAATTACCCCCGGCACCCACCGTGATATTTGAGCCCGAAGCTTCCGAAACCGGGAAACAAAAATGTCACAATTGAACCTTTGCCATTTCATCTTTCATCTTTACATTCTGACTGCGAAGTGTTAATTTAGCGCCAGAATTGTGTACAATGAAAAACAAAGAGATTATTGAAAGGATAAAGAACAAGAAGGCCTTTATCAGTGACATGGACGGAGTGATTTACCATGGTAACAAGCTTCTTCCCGGAGTTCCGGAATTTGTTGAATGGCTTAAAAAGGAGGGAAAGAAGTTCCTGTTCCTTACCAACTCAAGCGAAAGAACCCCGAAGGAGTTGCAGGAAAAAATGTCCAGGCTGGGAATCAATCTCGATGAAAACGTATTTTATACCAGTGCCCTCGCTACGGCTCAATTCCTTGCTGCCCAAAGGCCTGGAGGTACCGCATACATTATAGGTGAAGCCGGTCTTATCAATGCAATGTACAATGCCGGTTATACCATGAATAACTATAATCCTGATTATGTGGTTGTCGGCGATACGAGAAGCTATAGCTTCGAAAAGATCGAACAGGCCGTCAACCTGGTTCTTAAGGGAGCAAAGCTGATCGGGACAAATCCTGACCTTACAGGACCGGTAGAGAACGGTATCATCCCGGCAACCAAGGCCCTCATTGCGCCTATTGAGCTTGCCACCGGCAGGCAGGCTTACTTCGTTGGCAAGCCCAACCCGCTTATGATGAGGATAGCCCTGAAGAGAATCGGCTGCTCAAATGAGGAGACGATAATAATCGGTGACAGAATGGATACTGACATTATTGCAGGGATTGAGTCTGAGATTGATACCCTTCTTGTTCTGACGGGTATTTCAACTCTCAAAACCGTTGATAAATTTGCCTACAGGCCGTCATATGTTCTTGACGGGGTTTCTGACCTTGTTGGTTGATAAATCGAAAAAAAATTGATTATGAAGTTATTGAATCCTGCGCTGATACTGCTTGCGCTGATCTCCCTTCCGCTTCAGGCACAGAAAGGGGTCAGGGTAACCTACAGGACAATAATCAACGGAACCGAGGTCCGTGGCGGAGGACGGTCAATGATCAGGACAGACGGCAAGTCGGTTGTTATCAATACACTGCCCGTGGAGCAGGCGAGACCGGAGATGCCCTCACCCTCTCAGCATGCTTATATTGACCTGGCGGGGAAGAAATATATCCAGCTTGCCGACATGCCTGACGGTAACCGTTATGGCACGGTAACTCCTTTCAGCAGCCTGCCTTCGCCCGAAGAGAGAGGCGATACGGAGATGATTGCCGGGTACCGGTGCAGGATGGCAAGAGTGGTTTACTTCTCCAATACAATTGATATATGGTATACCACCGAGGCCGGCGTTGCTGGTACCCCCTTGCCGGCATACGGAGTGCCTGATGGCCTGGTATTGAGAGTAGTACGCAACGGAAATCATGTGACTGAAGCGGAAAGGGTGGAGGTTATCCGTGGCAGGGAAGCGTTGGTCACATTGCCGGAAGATACCGGTACAACTGTTGACCGCATGACTTTCGAACACCTTCTCAGGGAGGCCTTTGTGACTGCCGTGACCGTCTTTGACAATGATGTCATTAACTGGGAAGGCGAGGTTGTAAACCCCTCCTTTGGTTATCCGGATACCCTTTACAGGTTTGCCGGTGGCACAGTAATCCTGAAGAAAGTGACTCTCCCGGTTGTTCATGACAGTTACAGTCTATTTGCTGAAGTTACTGAATATTCGGCCGGTGATGCCTATGACCGCACCGGAACGGTTTTCGTCGTGCCTCAGGGCGATCCGCTGACCTTCCTCGACGGTCTTACAAAGGGCCAGGCTGAACTTCCACTCTATACAGACCGGCACGGAAAGGAATACCGGGGTGTTGCAGCTACGGATCAGTACAGCCCGCCGGTTGAACTGGTCCGGTTCTTTACCCCGTTCGGCGTAAGGGAGTTCAACGCAAAGCGAACGGTGCCGGGACTGGTATGGAATGATTCAGCGTACTACAAGCAGGACATTACTCACTATTTGCCACTCCTTCGGGGGGAGGTATGGATAGGTGCATTCATTGGAAACTATGACAGGGGAGGTCACAGAATTTCCCTGAGACTGAAGTATTATCCCGAGACAAGGGTCCTGGAACCGGAGCCGTCGGACGGAAAATGGATCAAACCGGTTTTCAATACCCTGCCGATAATGGAGATGGCAGGACAGCAATACGGAACCATGTTTGACGGTGATACACTTTCTGTATCAGTTGATATACCTGAGGGCCTCAGTTCCCTCAGGATGGTTTTCATAACAACTGGCCATGGAGGATGGGGCGGAGGCGATGAATTCAACCAGAAGATGAATGTACTTCTGGTCGATGGTCGCAAAATATGGTCATACATTCCCTGGAGAAGCGACTGCGGAACGTACCGCAATTTCAACCCGGCCTCGGGAAATTTCTGGAATGGTCTTTCCTCATCTGATTATTCCAGGTCCGGCTGGTGCCCTGGATCTGTGTCCGAACCTCTTATTATTCCCCTGGAAGGGCTTCAGCCGGGAAGACACACATTTAGCGTAACCGTACCCATGGGAAAACCTGAGGGAAGCAGCTTTTCGCACTGGAACATAAGCGGGGTGCTGGTGGGAAATAAATAATGTACTTTTTCACGGAAGACTCCGATGAAGCCTTCTAAAAGGTTGGTGATCAGGTAATATTTCCTACAATTTCTTGCATTTTAACAAAAATTTTCTAAATTAGGTAAGTTTTAAATGCGGACCTGAAATGGCCCGTTTAAACTCAAACCCCAATTACCAGCCTATGGAAAAATTTGGCGTTATTCGAAGAATTCTGCCGATTCTGATGTTATTGTTTACACTGACATCACTTTCAGGGCAGAATGTTACGGTGACCGGAAAGGTTACCGGGACCGATGATGGTCTTCCGATTGCGGGTGTGACAGTACTGCAGAAAGGAACCACTCACGGTGTTGTTACAGACTCTGACGGAAATTATTCCATTTCCGTGCCTGTGGGATCCACGCTTGTTTTCTCCTTTCTCGGGATGCAGCCGCAGGAGATTCAGGTGAATGACCAGAGGGCAATCAACGTGGCTCTTTCAGCCACTACAACCATGATGGACGAGGTTGTGGTCACTGCTCTCGGTATTTCGCGTGAAAGGAAATCACTAGGTTATGCGGTGACGGAAGTATCCGGCTCTGATGTAGCCAGGGTGAGGGATCTGAACCTGGTCAACTCTCTTGCAGGACGTGTTTCGGGAGTGGTAGTGACCCAGGGTACTTTCGGCCCCGGCAGCAGTTCAAGGGTTATCATCAGGGGTAACAACTCCCTTACCGGGAATAACCAGCCTCTCTATGTTGTGGACGGTATCCCAATCGATAATACCGGCTATGGTTCAGCCAGCTCTGCCAATGCCGGTGAATACTCGAAATATGACTATGGGTCAGGTATATCTGACCTGAATCCTGAGGATATTGAATCAATGTCAATCCTCAAAGGCCCCAATGCTGCAGCCTTGTACGGATCGAGGGCAGCCAACGGAGTTATCCTGATTACAACCAAGAAGGGAACCATCAACAGAGGTTTGGGTGTGACCTATTCCGGCAACTTTACGTTTGAGACTCCGATGCTCCTTCCGGCCTTCCAGAATGAATATGGACAGGGAACAGGCGGGAACGTGCCAGCTCTGCTTTCAGATCTGCGTGCCGTGGGAGGATCATGGGGAGCCAAACTGGATGGATCGTTGAAGATCTACGGTACCGGCCTTAACGGAGAAACAAGGCCTTATTCGGCCCAGCCTGATAATGTCAGTAACTTCTTCGAGACCGGCTCGACATTAACAAATACAATTGCCCTTGATGGTGGCAACAGCCAGTCGACCCTGAGATTTTCGTACACCAACACTACGGCAAACTCGATTATGCCGGGCTCTGAGCTATCGAGGCACAACTTCAACATCAGGGGAACAACAAACCTGACTGACAAGTTCAACATAGATACCAAGGTTACCTATTTCGTCCAGAATTCCCACAACAGGCCTGTTATGGGGACTGAAGGAGTAATAGCCTGGGTATACCGCATTCCGAGGAACATTATGATTGAAGACCTCGGACCCGAGCCTGAGAAATATCAGGATCCGGCAACCTATGCTGCCAGGTCCTTTACCAGCGGTACATATGGTAACCCGTACTGGTACCAGCTTCATGACATTAATGATGACAGCAGAAGCAGGATACAGGGTTATGTGAAGGCTGCATATGACTTTACCGACTGGCTTTCTGCGTTTGTCAGGATAGGAACAGATGCGGTTAGTGAAAAGGTGGAGACAGTGAACCAATACGGACACTGGTACTATGGTCAGGGAAGGATGAACAACAGTATGGCTAAAACGAGCGAAACAAACCTTGACGCACTCCTGATGTTCAGGAAGGAGATCTCTTCGAGTATTAAGGTTGATGCCAATGTCGGGGCAAACCACATGTACCAGACTTATGAAGGGATGAGTGTATATGCAGAGAAATTCAAGATTCCGACTAAGCCAAGCCTTGCAAGTGCGGCCACGAACCTTCCGAGTTATACTCCTCTTGAGGAGAAAATCATCAACTCTGTTTATGGGTCAGCCCAGCTCAGTTACGGAGATTTCCTCTTTCTCGAAGGATCTGCCAGAAATGACTGGTCGTCAACACTTCCCAAAACCAACTGGTCATATTTCTATCCTTCAGTCAGTCTGTCACTTTTGCTCAATGAACTTGTTGATGTCAATGGAGTTGACTTCGCAAAGTTAAGGGTAAACTGGGCCAAAGTCGGTAGTGACACTGAACCATATCAGTTGCAGAATGCATTTAACCTCTCATCTGCGGGAGACAGCTATCTCGGACTGACGATTCTAACCAGACCCTCAACCAGGAGAAACCCGAATCTCAAACCCGAGCAGACAAGCTCGCTTGAGTTCGGAGGTGAGTTCAGGTTCCTCAAGAACAGAGTCTATGCTGACCTCTCATATTACAACATCAGGTCAATGAACCTGATCATGGACATCCCGATTCCCGCCTCCACCGGTTACAGTTATGAAAGGACAAACGTGGGAGAGATGACGAACAAAGGATTCGAAATACTTCTTGGAGGTATGCCTGTTCAGACTTCAAAGTTCACATGGGATATTTCTCTGAACATGTCTACCAATAAGAACAAGCTGGTCAAGCTAATAGAGGGTGTTGACAACTTTGTGTTTACCACAACCAACTCGGGCGTTGCCGAGGTATGGGCAACAGTTGGCGGTGGTTATGGTGATATCTATGCCACTACCTATGAGCGTAATGAGAGCGGACAGATAGTTGTTACTGATGCCGGACTCTTCAGGGCTGCTGCCGAGAAAAAACTTGTTGGCAATTATCAGCCTGATTGGGTTGGAGGTTTGAACAATACCTTCACCTATGGAAGGTTGTCTCTCAGGTTCCTTATTGATGCCCGCATCGGCGGAGAGGTATATTCCGGCACTGATGCCGGGCTTGATGCCACCGGTGTGTCAGAAAGATCACTTGAGTATCGTGAAGGCGGTGTTATTATTGACGGTGTCAGGGCTGACGGCACTGCCAATACTGTAAGTATCTCATCACAGCAATATTGGGGTTCATACTCCGGAATCGGAGAGAATTACATATTTGACCAGACCAATATAAGGCTTCGTGAGGCTTCGCTTAATTATGACCTGCCTCAGCGGCTGATTGAAGGCACCTTTATAAAGGGACTAAACGTGGGTCTGACCGGACGGAACCTGTTCTTCCTCTACAGGGCACTTGAAAACTTTGACCCGGAAGGAAGTTTCAGCGTCAGCAACTTTGCGCAGGGTGTCCTTTTCTATACCATGCCAACTACCAGAAGCCTGGGATTCAACGTGAGTATTAAGTTCTGATCATCAAAAATGAAGACTATGAAACCTTACAGTTTTCTGTTTATAATAATGATCGCAGCGGGTCTGGCAGGTTGTACCAAGAATTTTGAGGATATCAACAAGGACCCCAATGCAATAACCTCAGAGCAGGCGAGTGCCCGGTACTTTATAACCGTACCGCAGTACAAGCTCTATGCTCCTGATAACTATCCCTACTGGCGTGCACAGCTGATCCATGCTGACCGCTTCGCCGGTTACTTTACATTCGGTGACAACTATTCGTGGTGGTCAGATGAGTTGTCATATTCCTACCATCTTTCTTATACAGATGCTACATGGGACTTCTATGAAGGTTACTTCGGGCAGCTCGACAATTTCATGAAACTGACTGCCCCGGGAGGTGACTTTGAGAATGAATACATGTATGCGGTAGGTCTGATAATGAAGGGGCTTTATTACCAGATGTTCACGGAAACATTTGGTGAAATACCCTATTCCGAAGCCGGAGATCCCGACATAATCCTGCCTGGCTATGACACACAGATGGCCATCTACAAGGGCATAATTGCAGACCTGAACAGTGCAATGACCACAATAGGGTCAGCAACAAAGACCGGGGACGGTGTCAATGACCTGGGCAACAATGACCTTTACTGTGCAGGCGACCTACAGAAATGGAAGAAACTTGCCAACACTCTTAAGCTCCGGATTGCCCTCCGGGCCTTCGGTGCACCGGGAGATGATTTCGCTGCCGCTGCAGTTGCTCAATGCTTTGGTG
>SBFZ01000432.1 GCA_006227095.1 Bacteroidota bacterium
AACCCGTGACATCTCCTGCCTCGGGATGGAAAAAGGAGACCTGCCTGGTAACCGTAAACAGCAGCGGCACCCTTAATATCGAGATGACAGAAAAGCTTATTGACATACAGGAGGTGGTAGTGAGAACCGGGAAGCATGATAATGTAAGGGGAATTCAGATGGGTTTCCAGCAGCTTGCCATGAAGGAGATCAAAACCATACCTGTGGTCATGGGTGAGCGTGACCTTCTCAAGGTAGCCAATATGATGCCCGGGGTGCAGACTGTGGGGGAGGGCGCGGCCGGATTCAATGTCAGGGGATCTTCGTCAGACCAGAACCTGTTTCTGCTTAACGAAATACCTGTCTATAATACCGGTCACCTGTTCGGATTCTTTTCTGCTTTCAATCCTGATATGATCAGCGACTTCAACCTGTATAAAAGTAATTTCCCGGTTGAGTACGGGGGCAGGCTTGCCTCTGTTTTTGAGTTTTCAACACGTAAAGGCAATAAGAAAAGGTTCGGTGCCAGGGGGGCAATCAGCCCTGTTACGGGGTCGCTTTTGTTTGAGGTACCCCTGGTAAAGGATAAGGCCAGCGTAATTGCAGGAGTGCGGACCACCTATTCAGACTGGATACTGAACAGGCTCGACGACAGGGAACTGAGGGAGAGCAACGCCTCGTTCAATGATCTGATGACGGGTTTACATATATTGCCTGACAACAGGAGTTCAATCCAGGTCTTCGGTTATCTAAGCAACGACAGGTTTAACCTGGCAGGCAACAGCAACTTCAGGTACAGCAACCAGGGGGCTTCATTATTGTACGACAGACAGGTGAATGAGGGATGGAAAATAGATATTTCAGCCGTGCTCAGCAGGTATACCAATTTCCGGGATAACCTGACCTATGCCTACCAGGCCTATGAGCATGAATTCTCCCTCGCTCATAACGAGATAAAAGCCAGGCTGACCGGTTTTCAATATGCTAACCATACTATAGTGGCGGGAGGCAACTTTATCCTCCACAGCATAAATCAGGGCAGGTATACTCCCGCCTCACCATGGTCGGTTGTTACCGGACTTGATTTCGGAAAGGAGAAGGGAGCAGAATATGCCCTCTTCATTTCTGATGAATACAGGATAAATGACAGGCTGACACTCTATGCCGGGTTCAGATACAGCTTCTTCGATTACCTTGGCCCCGGGGAAGTCTATTCCTATGCCCCGGCAATGCCGCTGGAGGCCGGTAATATAGTTGATACAACCTATTATGGAAAAGGTAAAAGGATAGTCAATTACAACGGTCCTGAATACCGTTTCTCCCTTAATCGTGAGCTGGCACCTGACCTCTCTCTCAAGGTAAGCTTCAACAGGATGAGACAGTATCTCTTCATGTTGTCAAATACCATAGCCATCTCTCCCACCGACAGGTGGAAGATGGTTGATCCGCATATCAGACCTCCTGTTGCCGACCAGGTAAGCCTCGGTATCTATAAGAATATAAACAGGAGGGCGCTTGAAACCTCGGCTGAGGTTTATTACAAGAATACACGCCATGTTCCGGAGTATAAGGATGGTGCCGAGCTGACAACCAATCCTCTTATTGAGACGACCATCCTGCAGGGCATACAGAACTCCTACGGGGCTGAATTCCTTATCAGGAGGAACGCGGGCCGGCTTACCGGGTGGATAAGCTATACCTGGTCGCGTTCTCTTATTACTGTTGACAGTGAATACCTCTGGGGCCAGATCAACAGGGGCAAAACCTTTGCTTCCAATTATGATAAGCCACACGCTGTTAACCTTGTAGGATCATTCAGGTTATCCAGGCGTGTAAGCTTCGCCACAAACCTTGTTTATAACACAGGCAGACCGATTACCTATCCGACTGGCATCTTCTACATTAACGGCGTTGAAGGGGTGAACTACTCTTACCGCAATGAGTTCAGGATACCCGATTACTTCAGGGTGGATGCCTCACTCAATATAGAGGGCAACCTGGTAAAGAGAAAGTTTGCCCACGGATCCTGGATGCTCGCAGTCTACAATGCAACCGGACGCAGAAATGCATACTCCATTTACTTCAAGAATGAGGATGGTCAGATTAAAGGTTACAAACAGTCGATTTATGGCGTACCAATCTTCACCGTCAGCTATAACATAAAACTAGGGAACTATGCGGTTGAATAGAGCTATTTTATTATTGCTTCTGTTTACCGGGTTGTTTTCCTGTGTGGAGCCATATAACCCTGAGACCATTGGCTATGATAATATGCTGATTATAGAGGGCATTATCTTTGACGACCCTGCCATGATGCCAAAAGTAACCATCTCTCGGAGCATCCCCCTGAGCCGTGAAGGAGGCTACATCAGCGAAACCGGCGCCGAAGTATCAGTGGAGTGTGACGACGGAACATCATTCTCTTTTTTCGAGATTAATCCCGGCGTCTACAGAACACCGGGAGTACCTGTAATACCTGAACAGGGGAAAAGTTACAGGCTTCGGGTGGTGACAAGCGATCAGAAAGTCTATGTTTCAGGCTTCGAGCCATATAATCCTCCGGCCCCCATTGACAGCGTGACCTTCAAGGCCGAATACACGAAAGTGACAGAATTCGGAGAATGGGAGTACGGACTGAAGTTTTATGCAAACGCAAGCAGCAGAGATGATAAGCCTGTTTACCTGAGATGGCTTCTCGATGCCACCTACAACTATGCTGCTCAATATCCGTGCAATTTCGTCTGGACAGGCAGTGCCGTTGAAAACTATCCGGGTCAGAATTACAGGTTCTGCTGGAAAAGTCTGAAAATACCGGGAATATTTATTGCTGATTCATACGGAATGGAAGGGAACAAGGTTGCCGGCGCAGAATTGAATTTTGTATCGCAATATGGTGACGAGCTGACTATCAGGTACAGTCTCAACGTTGTGCAGCTGACCATCTCCAGGTCTGCGTATGAATTCTGGTATGACCTTAAGAAGATAACCGATGGTACCGGCGGTCTTTACGAAACTCAACCATTCAGGGTAAGGGGAAACATAGAGTGTATCTCTGATCCTGGTACCAGGGCAGGCGGAGTCTTCGAAGTGGCAGGTGTATCACACACAAGGGTATTCGCCGACCGGCCTTCTGAATTCGAGATTCGTCCCTTTATCTGCTCCCTCGTCCCGATAGGTCCCGGCGGACTTTCATGGGATTTGCTGCCTCCAAATATTTTTGTTTCCGAAATCGATGTGGAAAAGTATGCCACAACCCTTCATCAGGAATGCTATGATTGCAGGCTGAAGGGAGGAACCACAGTAAGACCATTCTTTTGGGAGTAGTATGATACAGAAGCCGAAAATATTGAATCCCTTCAAACCGCTAAGTGCTGCGGCGCTCATCATATTGCTTCTTCTATATTCCGGGAAGGTGATATCACAGGAAAGAATTTTTCACGGACCTCTGTTTACAGAAACTGTGTGGATTACAACCGACAGGCAGATATACCTCCCAGGCGATAACATCCCATTTTCAGCTATCGTACTTGAATCTGACAGCTGGCTGCCATCAGGGCTGAGCCGGGTGCTAAGGGTGGAGCTTCTCGATTCAGCCGGGAATAGAATTTCCGGCGGTGAATATCTCCTTGAAGAGAGCCGCACCTCAAATTTTATAACAGTACCTGCCGGAGCAGCAAGCGGATGGTATTACCTGCGTGCCTATACCAACTGGATGCGAAACCGTCCTGACCTTACCCAGAGTTACCTCCCCCTGAAAATTATCAGTCCTGCCATGGCCAGTTCTAAACCGGCAGACACCGATAATAGCAGAATCATTACCATTACTCCGGAAAACAGAGGACTCATCCCCGGCATCAACCGTTGCGCCCTGTTTGTGTCAGATTCCTCGGGAGCCGGCCTGCAATACGAGGCTCCCCTGCTGGACCAGAAAGGTGACACTGTTGCCATTCTTAAAACCGACCCTACCGGCTGGGGTATTGTAGAGCTGGAGCACCTGGAGGGTCAGCAATACATGGTTGCATCTCAGGAAGAGGGGCAATCGGTTACTCTGAGGGTAGCAACCGCATGGGATGAGGACAGTAATATGCGATTCATGTTCAGTATAGCTCCTGGCAGGCTTGAGGTTGCTGGCTTTGGCCTGAGCACTGCCTCGACCAGGATGCTGATACACCGGAACTACAGCTGGTACCTGTGCGATTCAGCAATAGTCGAACAGAATGCAGTACATTACTCTGTACCGGTATACAGCCTGGATAACGGTCTCTACCAGCTCTCCCTTCTCTCGGGTGAAAACGAATTACTTTATTCCAGGCTCTTCATGATCGGTGATCCGGCAGGTGCCAGCAATCAACTGCAGATAGTGTCATCCCCTGGTGACCCCTCAGCCCTTGAAGTCCGCTACAACACCGGCAGGGGAAACGGTAAACATAGTAGTCTGATATCGAAACTTGTCACAACTGATTGTCCGCTTGATATTCACGACCTCTACATTCCCGGAGTACCGGGATGGAAGGCAGATTACACCATTCCTGCCGGCAGGGACGCCAGGGAAGGGTGGCTTATTGCTTCCTCCTACCCTGCTGAATGTGCTGCATCATTCTACATAAAAGGCACTGCCACCCCCGAGGGGCTTCTGTATAACAGCCAGCTTATTATCGATGATAGGGAGAAAAGCTACTTCTTTATGCCGGAAACACGCGGACCGGCACTTTCAGGCATTTGCCTAACCGGTGACGGCAAACCTGTACCGAATCTCCCGGTGGCTGCCACACTGCTTACAGACAATACCCTGACAGGAGGATTTACACACTCTACAGGAAGGTTTCACCTGTCGCTGCCAGATATCACCGGCCTGCATAACCTTGTTGTAGTACCTGCCCGGCAGATGCCGGAAGGATCAAAGCTGGTTATTGACCCGGGCCGGGATGATAATGTCTCCGGCATTCCTGTCAGGAAATTCAGCCTCACACCCTGGGAGCTTGAATATGTAAGGGAGGCAGGTCTGAACCGCCAATTGTG
>SBFZ01000255.1 GCA_006227095.1 Bacteroidota bacterium
AGTCACCGGATCCTTCCAGACATGATCGAGACCGGCTCTTTTCTGGGTCTGGCGGTCATGACAGGCTCATCATTGAGAATAAGGGATGCAGGGATCGCACATCTCGGCATCATCCCGGACAGGTTCAGGCAGCTTGGCATCATGTTTAATATTGAGGGAGACGACATCGTTGTGCCTGAGCAGGAGACCTACGAGATACAAAACAGCATTGACGGATCAATACTTACCATTTATGACCATCCCTGGCCTGGTCTGACTCCTGATCTGATCAGTGTACTGCTTGTGGTTGCCGTTCAGGCCAGGGGCAGTGTGATCATCCACCAGAAGATGTTTGAAAGCCGTCTCTTTTTCGTTGACAAGCTCATTGATATGGGTGCCAGGATAGTCCTCTGTGATCCGCACCGGGCAACCGTTATTGGTCTTGGCCGCCAGCAGCAGCTAAGAGGCATAACCATGTCAAGCCCCGACATCAGGGCAGGTATGGCTCTGCTGATTGCCGCACTCAGTGCTGAAGGCAAAAGCCTCATACACAATATCGAACAGATTGACCGCGGTTATCAGGACCTTGACAAGAGACTCAACAGCCTTGGGGCAAATATCAGGAGAATAGACTCTTAGCATTCCCTGGCGGCTGGCTTATTCCGCAACCTTATCCGGCTTGCCGGCCTGTTCACTTTACCCTAGAAAAGTATACTTCATAATTCACACCGTCAACAGCCTGAAAATAATTACCGGCAAGGGCATCCCTCCCGGGAAGATATTCAAGGATATATGTCGATCCCGGGTAGTTGACATCTCTCAGAATAATTCTTATGTACAATTTGCCCTCCTGACTTATCCATTCACCGCTCTCAACATTCACCGGGTTGGGGTTAAAATATCCAGCCTTAAGAGTGCTGTCAGCTGACACGGAATAGATCTGCAGGTAGTAGCTTCCGTCATTCCTCTGCCATCTTCCCTTCAGTGTTGATTCTCCAGATGTTTCAGCAGTTGTCAGGTCTGTCTGAACTGATCCGGCAGGAGCCGATAAACTGTCACTGACAACTGATTGCACAACTTTGCCCTCTTTGACATTGCCGCTATTACTCTTGCAACCGGCAATAATTAAGGTAACTGCCAGTATTGCCAATGATAATGTCCTTATTCTGGATATCATAGATCTTTTGAATTGGAAATTTGACTTTTGAAATTGTTCACTATTTACCTGTCCCGCTCCCAGTTATCTGTTCTGAAAGATGATGCAGGGAGGCCTTCTGTACTAAACAGGTCACCCATGACAAAATCACTGAACGCATATCTTACGGCGACCGGTTTGTTAACTGAAGGAGAGAAAAGCGATACACCCTTTCCTGTAATATAGGCAATAGCAGGATAAAACTTCCTGTTTTCGCCTGCAACCTCAAAACATGACAGCTCTTTTCCATAGGATGTAAGCCCGTTGGGAGCGTTTCTGAAAGCCAGGGTAACAGTATTGTCTTTAACTGTCATTTCCTCCAATACAGGACCTTCACATGGAAAGCCTCCTATCCCGTATGTTTTCGACAGGGCAAGAAATGCAAGCCGGTCTCCGGCAACTTTTTTATTGGACGGATGAATGCAGTTTTCTTCTCCTGCATCTGTCAGGGAGGCCATCCCGCTGTTGGGAATTACCTCTGAAGCCTGCAATTGAGCTTCCCTGAGGTAGGCAGAGTTCACATTTGTACCATAGTTGAACGGCGCAATCTGTGCATAGTAAAAGGGGAAATCTCCGATATTCCATTTTTGCCTCCAGTCTTGAGCCAGTGCCGCCAGCAAATCCTTATATCTCTCCGGTTCATTCCTGTTGGCCTCACCCTGATACCATATTACACCCTTTATTCCGTAACCTGCCAGGGGATTTATCATTGCATTGAAAATGACTGTTGGAAGGTCTTTTGAAATCTCCTCCTTTCCGGATGATTCTGCAGGTATCGTCAGCCAGTCAAACACGGATGCCCCGTCAGTGCTCATCCAGGGCTCAATCCTGGTTCCGCCCCAGCTTGTTTGTATCAGTCCGACGGGAATCTTCAGTACCTGGTTAAGCATCCGTCCAAAGAAGTAGGCTGTGGCGCTGAAGGAACTTACGCTTTCAGGATTGCACTCCTCCCATTTTCCATCAAAATCATTTTCATGGGTGAGACTGGCTTTGGGAGGCACAGTAATAAGTCGAATTTCCGGATTAGCTGAAGTAACTATATATTCAACAGATCCGATTACAGGCTGGTTCTTAAAGCCTCTCAGAGGCATGAACATGTTTGACTGCCCTGAGCATATCCAGACCTCACCAATGAGGACGTTGCTCAATGTCAACGGTTTTCCGTCGCTTATCACAATTTTATAGGGTCCGCCGGCGAGCGGTGTTGACACCTTGATTTTCCAGCTGCCATCACTGCCTGAACGGGTGGTGTAGGTTCTGTTATTCCATGATGAGGTTATTTTTACTGTTGAACCGGGGTTTGCCATACCCCAGAGAGGAGCCTCACTATTCTGCTGCAAGACCATGTTATCCCCAAAGATTGAAGGAAGGGTAATTTCAGCATTCAGTTCGGACACATTTATTCCCAGCAGCAGAAATACGGCTAATAAAGCAAGGTTTCCTGTTTTCATTAGTTTAATGATTTTGAATTAATTGGTTTAACAGGCAGTAGGATCAAAACAGTCTGACCTGTCATTTCTTCATCCTGTTCCTTGCCCATCCCATGACCTCTGCCGGTGCTTTTTTCTGTGAGAGCAGTTTTGTCATATACTCCATATATGGTTCAACATGGCTGAAATAGTGCTTGAATCCTTCACAAAGAGCATTCAATCCATATTCACCCGTTTCCGCAGTAAGAAACCGATGTTTGGGGCATTCTCCCCTGCAGGCGAAGTAATACTTGCATCTCATGCAGTACCGGGGAAGAGTATTTCTCTTATTTACACCGAAGCTGAACTGCTCCGGGCTGGTATAAAGATCAACCAGGTTGTCAGTCATAATATTTCCCAGGCGGAATTCAGGATAGACAAAGTGGTCACAGGAGTAAACATCGCCATTGTGCTCAACCACGAGGGCATCACCGCATGTTTCCGAGTAGATGCAAAGTCCGGGTTTTACACCTGCCCACTGGGCAAGGGTCATGTCAAAGGCCTGTACAAAATATTCACCAACATCACTGACAACCCATTCATCGAAGATGTCAGTCATGAATTTCCCGTATCCTGAAGCAGAGACACTCCACGGGGCCGTCACTGAACCCTCTGTTCCGGGTCTGGCAATAACAGGTCTCCCGTTTACGGAATGAGGCATTATATGCTCCAGAACAGGAAGGAATTGCATGAATCTGCTTCCGATTGATTTAAGGAAGTTATATACTTCAGCTCCCCGGCCTTCGCTCAGGTTGGTGACAACACTCAGGGTGTTGTATTCAACCCCATACTGTCTCATGAGGCTCACAGCGGCCATTGCCTTGTCAAATGAGGGCCTGCCTGCCTTGTTGACCCTGTAGGCATCATGGATGTCACGAGGACCGTCAATTGATAACCCGATCAGGAACCTGTTGGCATGAAAAAACCGGCACCAGTCGGCATTCATCATGATGCCGTTGGTTTGCAATGAATTAAGGATAGCCTTGCCACCTGCATACTTCCTCTGTAGCTCAACCGCTTTCCTGTAATAATCTATCCCGGCCATAAGCGGTTCACCACCATGCCATACAAATGTCACCTCCGGGACCTCATTGGCTTCAATGTATTGTTTTATGTACTCCTCAAGCACATCAGGAGGCATCAGGGGCTCATGATCCTGGTATATTGTAGGAGCCTTGTCAAGGTAATAGCAATATGAGCAATTAAGATTGCAGGCTGAACCCATAGGTTTCACCATTGTGGCAAAAGCCTTGGGCTGCTGCCCCTTCAGTGCATCATGAAATGTTATGTAGTTCTTCTTTCCCATAAATAATTATCCGTAAAGCGGCCCGTAGGTTTTGCAGGCGAGTACATCAGCACCGTATTGTTCACCTCCGAAGGCATTCCAGACAGCCGGTCTGAATATTTTCTCATCAGGAACATTATGCATGCATACAGGTATCCTGAGTATTGAAGCCAGGGTAATCAGGTCAGCCCCGATGTGCCCGAAGGATATTGCGCCATGGTTGGCACCCCATGCAGACATGACCGAATATACATCCCTGAAATGACCGGTCCCGTTTGTGCGAGGCACAAACCAGGTAGTCGGCCATGTGGGATCTGTCCGGTTGTCGATGGTTCCATGTACATTTTCATCAAGTTCAATTGTCCATCCTTCGGCTATCTGGAGCACAGGTCCCAGCCCTTTTACAAGGTTGAGTCTTGACATGGTAACCGGCATCTGTCCTGCTGTTTTAAACTGCGAGGAGAATCCTCCGCCGCGGAAGTATTCCAGGTTGGCTGGGCACCAGTGTGTCTGTGCAAGGCATTTGTTTACCTCATCCCCGGTTATCTCCCAGAATGGTTTCATCACCGGGCTGCCTGAACTGTCACGTTGCATTGCAGTAGCATCGAGGGTGGTTGAGCCGCTGTTGATAAGGTGGATGAATCCATCTGATGCAAGCCCTTCAACCTCTTTGCCGGTGACCCTCCTTACAGATTCAGGACTCCAGTATGTACGTACGTCAGAGAATATTTGGGCGGTGTTGGTCAGGAGATGTCCGAACAGCATTGAGGCGCCGTTCAGGCTGTCATTTTCTGTGGCAAATACGAATGCCTCCCTTATGCCGTTCCAGTCGAATGATGAATTAAGTATAGCCTCGGTAAAGTCAGCATTTGGAAAATGATCAGTCCATTGCCGCTGACCCTGGAAACCGCCTGCGATGGCATTCCTTCCACGTGCTTCTTCACCCCAGCCCAATGCAGCAAGTTTTTTATTCCCGATCATCAGGTCACGGCAGATCAATGTCATCATGACCACAATCTCCCATTCAAAATCCTTCCGTTTGCGATCAGACGGACGTTTGTT
>SBFZ01000076.1 GCA_006227095.1 Bacteroidota bacterium
GTCTTGAAGCAGGAGGTTACAGGGTGAGGTCTTTTGCCTATGCCGAAGACTGCATGGCAGCCCTCGGGGAGATACCTGACCTGATTATTCTTGATTACTACTTCCTGAAGGAAGGTGAGATTCCCATGAATGGCATGGAAGCCTATGATGAGATCACAAGGCTGGCTCCGGGCACCCCGGTAATAATGCTCTCGGCCCAGGAAAAGGGTGAGGTGGTCCTTGAATTCGCAAGGAAGGGTATTGCTGATTATGTCATAAAGGATACTGACCTGATTGAAAACCTCCAGATGGCAGTAAAGGAGATTCTGGAGAGATAATTCCACTTCGTTTATGGACTGGTATATGTACCTGGCTGTCATAGCCGCCGGCCTTTTTGCAGGATTTGTAAACACACTGGCAGGCAGCGGGTCACTCATTACCCTTCCTCTCCTGATGTTCCTTGGCCTGCCGGCCAATGTGGCCAATGGCACCAACCGGATAGGCGTACTGGTCCAGAGCCTGGTAAGCAGCATCAGCTTCAGGAAGCAAAAGCTCTATACAGTTGATGAAGGTCTGTGGATGTCGGTTCCGGCCGTTGCAGGCGCATTGCTGGGATCCCTGATCGCTGTCAGGATAAACGAAAGAATTATGGAACTGATGATAGGGGGTCTCCTGATCGTCATGTTCTTCATCATTCTATACAAGCCGGAACAGTGGGTGCGTGACCATGCGCACTCTGCTGCAATGCGGCGTCGCTGGTGGGTACCGGTGGTATTCTTTTTTATCGGCATCTACGGAGGTTTTATTCAGGCCGGAGTAGGCTTCTTCCTGCTCGGTGCCCTGGTACTGGGTGCAGGCATGGGACTCACCAGGGCCAATGCCCACAAGGTGCTGATAGTAGCGGCAATGACCACCATTGCTCTCATCGTTTTTATCCTGAGTGACCAGGTCTATTACCTTTACGGAATCATTATTGCCATTGGTCAGGGTATTGGTGGATGGCTTGCCTCCAGGGTGGCGGTCAGCTGGGGACCAAAGGTTGTCAGGATTATTCTCCTTGTTGCCATACTGGCTTCGGCAGTGAAACTGACAGGCCTTTTTGACGTGGTGGTGAGGCTGTTCTGATGGCTGGCCTGACCTGGCATGACCTGGCCTGGCACAAACACCCGTCCGTAAGGGTTTCTACCTCAATCTGAAGATATAAGTGATGGTCCCTTTCTGAATGACCGGGGCATCATTCTTACTCTCAAAGGTGGTCTTGAGTGCCGCCTCCTTTGCCAGCCTGAGGAGATCACCGTCAAGCGTTGTCGACCCCTTCATGCCGGGAGTCGCATCGGTAACCCTTCCGTTCCGGTCTACCGTTATCGCAACAACTACGGTTCCCTCTTTCTGGAGGTCATATGGAGGTTTGATAAGTGACCTGGCCTTTCTTCCGCCGAGGTCAAAGGATATGCCGTCGGTTCCCTGGCCACCTCCGGGCCCGTAATTGGGTGCATCCGGGGTACCTGACTCTACACCCTGGTTACCCTGACCGCCTGCCACTCCCTGGCTCTGGCCTGTGGTACCGGTGTTTTCTTTATTGGCAAAGGCGTTGCGTGCCCTGGCGTTCGTCTGGTCAATGCGCCGCTGCTCTTCTTCCTGCCTGCGCCTTTCGGCTGCTTCTTCCTCAAGCCTCTTCCTTTCTGCTTCGGCCCTCGCCTCTGCTTCCATCTGCCTCTTTATCTCGGCCGCCCTCGCCTCAGCCTGTTTCCTCAATTCTTCCGGACTCGGCTCCTTCTTCTCAACCTCAACAGCCTCCTCAAATTCCTGCGTCAGCAATGCCTCATCACTGCTCTCATCCGCCGATGCTGCCGGTGGCGGCGGAGTAGATGCAGGTTCAGGTGCCGGTTCAAATAAACCGCTGCCTGTCTCGTCAAAACCAAAGTTGACAAGCAACCCCTCTTCAACAGGCTCAGGTATCTCTATCCTGATGGTGACAAAAATGATCAGCAGTGCCAGGATGATGTGGATAACGGCACTGATAACCAGACCCTGCTTCCTTTCCTTCGTAAGAGGCTCTCCGGCGCTATTTTGGAGTAGTGGCAAGTATCAGTTTGTATTGATTCTTCGCTGCGATATTCATTACGTTGACAACATACTCAAGAGGAACGCTCCTGTCAGCATGTACCGAGATGTATATCTCGGGACTGTCCTCAACCCTCGACTGCAGGGCAGATTCAAGGAATTCGAGCTCTATGGGCTGATCTTCAATAAAATACTGAAGATCCTTGGTAATTGACACTGTAGTCATCGGACGGGCTGACGACTGGGTAGTACCTTTGGGCAACAGCAGTTTAAGCGCTGTGGGATGAACCAGGGTGGAGGTCAGCATGAAGAACAGCAGCAGCAGGAAAACGATATCAGACATTCCTGCATTGCTGAAGTTGACACTGACTTTATTCTTGTTTGAGATTGCCATTGCTGCCTATTTTACCGGTTCATTGAGGATGTCAAGGAACTCCGTGGATGTGGTTTCAAGCTGGAATACCACGTTCTCAACCCTGACAACAAGAAGGTTATAGCCGAAATATGCAAGGATACCAAGAATAAGACCTCCAACGGTGGTGATCAGGGCTGTATAGATACCACCACTGAGGGTGCTTATATCGAGGCTGTTCCCTGCCAGCGACATCTCATAGAAAGCCTGCACCATGCCGATAACGGTCCCGAAGAACCCCATCAGCGGAGCAGCACCCGCTATTGTTGCCAGTGTCGGAAACCTTTTCTCGAGCTTATGTATCTCCAGTCTTCCGACATTCTCAATTGCGGCGGTCACATCTGCCAGCGGCCTGCCGAGACGGGCAATACCCTTCTCAACCATACGCGCCTGAGGAGAATTGGTCTTCCTGCAAAGCTGAAGCGCCGCGTCTACCTTCCCTTCATACATGTAATCCTTAATCCGGTTCATGAAGTTGGGATCACTCTTTGAGGCCTTCTGGATAACCAGGTACCTCTCCACAAAAATGTACAATGCTACAAATGAAAGAAGTGTGATCAGGTATATCACCCAGCCACCGGCAAGGTAAAGGTCAGCAAGTGACATTGTTGCTTCTTCTCCGGCTGCTGTGGCTGCAGTACCCTGTAATAATATGCCAGCTAATATCATCGTATGTGTTTTAAGATGTTAACAGTTTGACTTGCTTTTTAATATCATCGCGCGAATATAGTAAAAAACGGCTTTAATCACCTGTAAGTATACCATTGTTGATAATTCGGGACCATTGTTGAAAGGTTACTTTTCCTCAGTCTCACCATCCCCCCTTTTGTTTTTTCTCTTCCTTTCCTCAGGCCTTATAAAGAGGTCTTTCAGGGTGTTGAAATCGCGCCGGAAAAACAGCCCCACTCCCTGGGTGTACGGATGTACCTGGTAGTACAGGTTGTAATTTGAGCGGTTGAATACCTTGAATCTCAGCATGTCAGTCAGCTTGACCTCCACGGTGAACTCACCGCTGAAGTTACTTGTAGAGGTATTGGTCTGGTTCCCCCTGACATCCACGTTCCCGTTGAGGGTGACCTTGTCATTGAGCAGCTGGGTTGAGAGAGCCAGTTCCATCTCCTGGTCAGTGAGTTCACTTCCGGGCCTGTAATTGAATCCGATATCAAAGTCATTGCTGATCTGTGAAAGCCAGTTGCTGAGCTGGTTTGACAGCATCTCGGTGGTGGTGGTCAATCCCAGGTTGGTTGAGACGGGTGAACCCCCGGATCCTGTCGGTGTCCCGGTTGTTGAACCTGAGTTGTAGAGTGCCGGATCAGGGTAGAAGCTGTTCATGACCAGCAGGTAAAGGAACTGACGGCTGAGTTCTTCTTCCGTATCGATCGCTACCCTCAGCAACTCACGTGTCCTCTCGTCAGCAGTGGGGAGATTGATATCAAAACTTATGGCCGGATTGAGCAGTCTTCCTGACAGGCTGAGGATACACTCAACCGGACGTTTTACCTTCTGTTCCGAGAATTCCTCCTCGCCGAAGATCTCTGAAAGTGAGGCCTTGGTCTTGTAAAGAGCTCTTATGTTAAGGGTGGCATCCTCAATGGCACCGTTCCAGGCAACAGTGCCTCCCTCCTCTACTGCAAACCTTTTGTTCAGTATGTCACCCAGGGTAAACAGGTAGTCGCCGTCACTTATCACATAATTGCCTGCCATGCGCACGTCACCCCGGGAATTGAGTGAGATGTTGATCTTCCCCTCTCCCTTGCCCCTGATGACCCCACCGGAAGTCTCGTCAAGAATAAGCTGCACCTCGGCCTCCGGCGTAACATCCAGGTCGAAATTCAGCTCAATCCTGCTACCCTGTTCCTGCCTTACAAAACTGTTCTGGCCGGCCTGCGGCTGCTCCTCCTGCTTCACCTCCGGGTTTACAAAGACAATATAGGGGTAGTCACTTACACTTGCAGAAGAGTTGAGCGGTACATAAAACTCGGTGTTGGGATCTGTCCTGGCTGAGATGTTGAAAACGAGCTTCTCTTCGTTTCCCCTTATTCCTGCATATCCTGAAGCATATGCCGTACCATAGAAAATGTCACTGTCCTTTGGCCTGGTATTGAGAACCATCATTTTATCCATGTTGATGTCAAACCTGACGCCCATATCCTTGAATGACCTGTGAGTCAGCATCCCGTCAATCGTGCCCCGGTTCCTTTTCTCGTCGGATATTGCTATGTTCCTGAAGATGATTCCTGAAGGAGAGAACCTGATGCTGTCAGAGAAACTGTACCTTGTCTGAAGAAAGTCGATCTTCAAAGAAGCATCCTTTGCCATCACCGCACCCCTCAGTTCGAGCTGCTTCGGCCTTCCGGCTATCCTCACGGTCCCGGAAGCAAGTCCCCTCAGGTCAGATGCAAAGGTGCTTACAAACGGGTTAAGAATGTTAACAGGCAGGCCAGATGCAGTTGCGATGATATCTGCCTGCCGGTTTGACGGTGACCAGGTTCCGGTTATGTCTATCGATTTCCTCCCGGCGAAATCATT
>SBFZ01000345.1 GCA_006227095.1 Bacteroidota bacterium
TCCGGCCCTTTCACTACCCTCCTGTTAAACAACCAGCCAGCTGTGCCAAACTCTGAAAACACACAGCTTTATCCTTGAAGCTTCACTCCCATTTTGGTCTCGTACATGGTAAGTATGAGTGATGAGACCTGTTCCAGTGTAAAGCTGCTTCTGTTCAGTGTCACGTCAAAAAGATAATCAATACATGGTGGTTTCTTGTCAAGGAAATCAACAATCAGCCGGTGCCTCTTTTCATCGGTCTGAAGGACATATTCTTCGGCCTTCTCAATGATCATTCCCTTCTTTTTCATCACATTCTGAACCCTCCAGTATATGGGAGCCACAAGGCGGACGTGAAGTGCATTGGCCATATCACGGGTAATTGCCACTCCTCCCCTTCCGATAATGATTGCATAACCGTCACGTGCTATTGAGAGGACCACTTCCCTTATTGCCTTCTTAACCGAGTTGTCAGTTACGAATGAGCCGGAAAAGGCCATGATCATCTGTGAGATGTCAGTCATGCCAAGACCCTGATAGTAGGTCTCAACACGCTGTGTGTCGGTTTTAAGCTCATGGGCGGCATGGTAGATAATATCCTTGTCAACCCATTTCCACCTGTTGGTATTATACCGGAGATTCAGCTGTGCAACCAGCTCGGCAGCCACTTCGCGGCCGTCACAACCGGTAAGGCGTGATATCGTAATCACCGGGCCTGTCTGATCGGCGGGCCTGCCAAGCATTTCAGCCCTGTAGCGGGTGTCGAAATAATCAAATATCTTCTTCACGGCCAAGGCTTTAGATGCTGCCAAAATCATTGCGCACCAAAGGTACGGGAGCAGCTGTTAAATCTTACAAAATATAGTAAAAATTCAGCAGAAAAACAACCCTCAGACAAACAAAAAGAGACGTCATTTACATAAATTACCGGTAATCTGCATCCTGCCGGCGGTTCCGTCAGACATCCGGGTGACAATTCCTATGATCCTTCCCGCTGTTATCCTGGTATCAGACCCGGCATCATCCTGGTATCAGACCCGGAGCAGTCAGCCGGTTTACATGCCATGATGTTCGGTACGACGGATAATCTCGTTCTGGAGGTCTTCACCCAGGTCATTGAAGTAATCACTGTAGCCTGCCACACGCACTATCAGGTCACGGTAAAGCTCTGGGTTCTTCTGGGCATCACGCAGGGTATCGGCATTTACCACATTGAACTGTATGTGATGGCCGTCAAGGCTGAAATAGCTGCGGATGAGTGCAGTGAGCTTCTGATAGCTGTTTTCGTCCTCAAAAAACTCCGGGGAGAACTTCTGGTTCAGGAGGGTGCCGCCTGTCCTCAGGTGGTCAATTTTGGAGGCCGATTTGATTACGGCAGTAGGGCCCTGACGGTCAACACCCTGGAAGGGTGATATACCTTCGGAGAGAGGCACATATGCCTTTCGTCCGTCAGGCGTGGCTCCGGTGACATTTCCAAAATAAACGTGTGACGTTGTGGGGAGCATGTTGATGCGGTGTGTGCCTCCCCTGGGGGTAGGCCTGCCGCTTACGGCATCATGGAAGAACTCGAATACTGAAACGGCCTGGGCATCGGCATAGTCATCGTCATTCCCGTACTTCGGAGTGTTGTAGATCATGTCATACTGCATCTGTTCGTGCCCCTCAAAGTTCTCTTTCAATGCAGCAAGCAACTCATTCCACGTGAATCGCTTCCGGTCATATATATTGAACCTGACGGAGGTAAGTATGTCAGTTATGCTGCCGAGCCCCACTCCCTGGATATAGGTTGTGTTGTATCTTGCACCGCCGGCATTGTAGTCCTTTCCGTTGGCGATACAGTCCTCGAGGAGAAGCGACAGGAACGGAACAGGAAGATGTATTGCAAAAGTCTTTTCAATGACGTTGTTGCCCCTTATCTTGACATCTGCAAAGTAGTTGATCTGCTCCCTGTAGGCAAGCATGAATTCATCGAAGGTACTGAATGATGCGGGGTCCCCGGTTTTCGGACCCACCTGTACTCCGGTACGGGGGTCGAATCCGTTGTAAAGGGTTACCTCGAGTATCTTCACAAGGTTAAAGTAGCCGGTAAGCCAGTAGCATTCTGTACCGAAGGCGCCTGTTTCAACACATCCGGAGGCACCTCCGTTGCGTGCATCGGTTATGCTCTTTCCCTGCCTTAGCAGTTCCTGTATGATAGCCTCCGTATTGAATACCGAAGGCTGGCCAAAGCCGGTTCTTATGATATCAAGTGCCTTGTGCACGAATGCATCCGGATTCTTGCGGCTGACCTGCACCATGGAGCTGGGTTGCAGGATGCGCATTTCCTGAATGACATCAAGCAGGATATGGCTCATAGGGTTGACAGCGTCAGTACCGTCAGGTTTCACACCGCCCAGGTTGATAAGACAGAAGTCAGTATAGGTGTTGCTTTCCTGGGCTGTTACCCCCATCTTCGGTGGGGACGGATGATTGTTGAATTTTACCCAGAAGCAGCCGAGAAGTTCGAAGGCCTGGTCAGGGGTCAAAGTACCGTTCTCCACTTCTTTCCTGTACACCGGCCACAGATGCTGGTCAAGACGTCCGGGATTGAATGAATCCCAGGGGTTCAGTTCCGTAACCACTCCAAGATGTATAAACCAGTAGTGCTGGAGCATCTCGTGGAAAGTCTCCGGTGCATGTGCAGGTACCCTGCGGCATACGGCTGCCATTTCCCTGAGTTCTGCGATCCTGGCCTCATCCTTCTCCTCTCCGGCCATAGACTCAAGTTTTTCAGCGTGCCTTCCGGCATACATTATGATGGCATCGCAGGCAATTTCCATGGCTTTGAGCTCCTCATTGCGCTCATATGCGTGAGGGTCATTCCTGAAATCGAGAGCTGCAACGGCACCGGCAATCTCATTTTTCAGATCCAGGAAGCCGGTATGAAACATTTTGTATCCGAGTACGGTATGACCGGGTGCCCGCTGTTCCTGGAACTCGGTAAAAATACCTGCCTTGTAGGCTGCCAGCCATTCCGGGGTCATCCGTTCCATGATACGGTCACGGTTGCTTCTACCCTTCCAGTAAGGGATTATCTCCTCACTGTATATCTTTTTGACTTCATCACTGACCCTGAAATAGACTTTTTCACGCCCGTCGAGTATGTCAAGATCCTGGAGTGAATGAAGGCTTATTTCCGGGTATGTGGGGGTAGCCTTGGGTGCAGGGCCTCTCTCTCCAACAATGAGTTCACCCTCATTGATGCATATGGCCTTGTTCCTGAGAAGGTATTCAAAGGCCCTGGCTCTCAGCACGGGGGCAGACAGCCCCTGGGCTTCACGGCTGGAGTAAAACCTCGTTATCAGCTGCGCCCTTTCGGCGGTGATTGTTTCTGTTGCATTGAGGCTCTGTTCCCTGAGCCTCATAACTCTCTCTGTCATTTTCATATAAACGTCTCCTGCTACTGTTCTGTTATTGTCATCCGCCCTTTTTTACATGTATACCGAGCGGTTTTAAAATTTCAATATAATCGTCCAGGTGGCCGTTTGAAACCTGGTCTGCTGATGCCATCCTGTCTTCCATTCCGAAACGGCGGTATTTGGAGCTGCCTGTCTTGTGGTACGGAAGCAGGTTGATCTCACGGATATGCCCGTTATTGCGGCTCCCTATGAAACCTGCCAGCTGCTTCATGTAAAGTATATCGGCTGATACCCCGGGAATGACGGGAATCCGTATCATCACATCACTTCCCCCGGCAAGCAGCATGTCAAGATTTGAGAGTATAAGTTCATTCCCTGCTCCTGTGAACCTCCTGTGCACCTCCGGGTCAGTATGCTTGATGTCATAAAGGAAAAGATCGGTGAAAGGAATAACTGACTTCAGTACTTCAGGCCTGACATGCCCTGAAGTATCAACAGTTGTATGGAACCCTGAATTTTTCAGAAGGGTTAGTGTCTCGCGAAGAAATTCCGGCTGCATGAGAGGTTCACCTCCGGAAAAGGTGACTCCCCCGCCGGAATGCTCCATGAAAACCCGGTCTGACTCTGCCTTTGCCAGGATCTCCTCCGGTGTATACTCATGGCCAACCTGCTCCAGCGACCTGAACTCCCTGTCACCTACCCTGTCAATCCTCTCCACCATACGGATTCCGGTCTGCTTCCCCTCTGGATTATGACACCACCAGCAGTCGAGCGGACAACCCTTCATGAAGACGGTGATCCTTATACCGGGACCGTCATGAATCGCATATTTTTTTATACTGAATACCAGACCTTTCATTGCAATTGAGCCAATTACCTTAATAAAGCGGAATGGGGACCAGGACTTCCTTCAGTCCTGCATGAAAGGTCAGCGGGCGTAGAACATAAGGCAATGGTAAAGTCTTCTGCCGAGGCGGTTCATCATAAACCTGTGTTCGAGACTGATCATTTGCCCTTTATTTGGAAAACAAAGGTATAAAATGAATGTGAAATCACCAAATGTGACCATCCGTGGCAGAAAAATGAATTTTTTTCTGTATTATAAAGCACTGTCAATGTGATTATTGCAATTTTTTTTCATCGCTTAACAAAAGTTTAACAAAAAAGAGATGCAACAGAGAGGGGTGTTACCGGTCTTTATATCGGAAAGAAGATGGAAAAGGACAGTTCCGCTTTTTTTACAGGACAGTTTAGTGTTAAACAAAAACGGGTTAGTCATGAAAAGAATTATGTTTTGTATGCTGCTTTTCGCAGGGTTATCAGCGCTTTCATTCGGAAAGGTGATTGCCAGGGGTGAATCAAACACCACATTCGGATCCTACACGATTGAGTTGAGCGATCAGCCGGTAATGCTGGCAGGTGAGGAGATGAAATGCTACCTCATCAGCTATGAAAAATCTCCACTGCAGGTCAAGGTACTCGTTGACAAGGAGAAAAGGTGCAAGAATTATGTGGTTATCTCCGATGAGCTTTCGGTGATGTACACATGTGACGGCCAGTTCTTCGGAGTCAAGAAGCTTGACGGAAAGTATTGCAAGAACG
>SBFZ01000031.1 GCA_006227095.1 Bacteroidota bacterium
TGAGAGAGCCGCGGCGGTATGATGAAGGGTGTCTGTTCCGTGACCTATCATTATGCCGTCAATGCCATTGGCTATCTCGTCACCTATCGCCTTAGCCAGTATCTTGTACTGGTCCGGACCCATATTCTCACTGAATACGGCAAAAAGCTTCTCGGTACGTATGTTGCAGACATCAGCCAGCTCCGGAACTGCACCATACAGCTCCCCGGGAGAGAACGCAGGTATTACGGCACCCGTGCGGTAGTCAAGCCTTGAGGCAATGGTTCCCCCTGTTCCGAACAGCTTCACATTGGGCTTGTCATCAGAATAAGGAAACTCCTTCTCCGGTATCTTGTAGTTGGCCTTGTTGAATCCTGTCTCGGTCATCCGGATAATGGTGGTGATGTCGATTCCAACGTTGTAACCGCTTTCGATCTTGATCACGATGTGCAGGTCATCATTGTTCTCAGACCGGGGCAGGACGGTTCCTTTAAAAAGGCCCCGGGTGGTTTCAATATCACTCTGTCCCCAGACCCTGACATTGAACTTCTTCAGCACTGCCAGCGCTTCGCCCTTGTATCCCTGGAAAAAATCTTCAGCCATAATAATCACTCACTTACCTCAACTATTTCTGACACCGCTTTTCTAACCTCCGAAAGTCTGACGGTTCCGATGGCTTTCATATGCAACTGCCCCATAACCCAGTCTTCAATTCCTGCCTTATTTCCGTTAAAGCACACCTCCGGAAACCTTTGAGCATGTGCCTTAATCTCTTTCCTCACCTCATCCATTGTGGAACGCCTTATTCCCGTAGCAGCCAGGATGCTTTCAAAGTCAGTCGCGAGTGATGCCACCACAGCGGGAAGCATGATACGCGCCACAGGCGGAAGCAGTTTCTCCCTCTTCAGGAAGGCAAACAGGTCATAAAGCCTTTCAGGAGTGAATCCCTTTGCCACTTTGCCTCTCCCCTGGAGATTGCGGAAGCGGTGGCCGATAATTATTCCGACCTCACGGCAGTCAAACCCGAAGTCATTACCTATCCGTTCAATCAGCCCCACCAGGTTCTTGCTGAGCAGGTAATGCCAGGTATCCTCCGGCAGTCCCCACTCCCTCATCTGGTTGTATCTTTCAGCCACATCAACCGGCATGCCGCGGCCAAGTCTCTCAAGCATATCGGTGGTGACGGGTATCGGTTGTGAATCGGTATCGGGGTACATCCGGTCACGTCCGGGAAGTACCCTTTCAAACATTGTTGTCCCGTCTTCAAAAGCCTTCCGGGTCTCATTTGGAACACCCTCAAAGGCAAGGCGGATACGTTCCTCCACCGTCTCAAGGGCAGTGGGAATATCGTCAGCCGGTCCCCACAGTATTATCTGTGCATCATCAGGAGACGACGAGAGCCATATTGCCACCTCCGGGAAGAGACTATTGAAGTTGACCGCTGAGATCTCCTCCGAATGGATCATATTCGGTTTTTCAATGCAGGCTATCACCTTCAGCCTGTCACTTATCTCATCTGCAAAGATGAGGCCCGGCTGGGTGAAGTGCGAGAGTATGCCCTTGCATCCGGGCAGGTTTAGAGCCATTACCTTTTCTCCACGGTCGAGGGCAGCCCTGACAGGTGAGAAATGCAATTCCTTTTCGTTTTCGGTTATCTCCCTGGTACGTATTGACCATTTGGCGGGATCAGAGGTTATCTGGCGGAGCTTCGACCTTATGTTCAGCAGGGCATACTGTCTGAAAGCCTCATTGTGCGAAAGCTCGGGGATCCACCTGATGTGGGCCACCCCCTTGATCTCAACCCTGCTTCCCCCCTCACAGCTGACATTCACATCCTCCCGGGCAGCCCCCATGCCGATGCGAACCTTTCCTGTGCTCCGGTTGAGGAATCTGATATACTCTGCAGCCTCGGCAAGCTCATCCGGAGTCAGGCAATCAGGATAGGTCACCGTCTCTATGAGAGGCATGCCAAGCCTGTCAGTCTTGTAAATCCTCTTGTGGCCTATATCCGAGACCTCGCGGCATGAGTCCTCCTCAAGGCTGAGCTGTATCAGCCTCACTTTCTTGTGTTTCAGCTGAAGTTCACCTTCAACACTAATAATAGCCGAACGCTGGAACCCTGTAGGTATGCTTCCGTCAAGATACTGCTTGCGGGTTATGTGAACCTCCCCGACGATGTTCATCTTCGCTGCAAGGGCTATGCTGATGGCTATCTCCAGTGCCTCATTGTCTATGGGGAACGGAGGGGTATCATCCACCTCATAGGTACAGGCCGTCTCATTGTTGATGCGGTAGGTTATCTCCTTCCGCGTTTTGAACTCCATCAGTGCAGTGCCGTCATAGACACCCATCTCGCTAAGAGTGGGCCTCATGTGGCGTATTACTTCCGCATCATAGTCTTCATCGTCATGGTAGATGCCTGCCGGGCAGCGGCAGAAGAGCTTGCTCCTGGTCTTCAGCTGCTGATGAACCTCAAGACCCGATTTGAACCCGATCCGCTTATAATCATTAAGCGTGGCTTCCTTCCGGCTCACATAACCGATCTCCTCCCTTGTTCTCCCGTAGTTTTCTTGCGGATCTGTCAACAACATAGCATTACACTTTGCAAGTGCAAGTTACACACAAGGAGGGAGAATTGGAAGCGCCCATCTGAAGAAAGTTTGCGCAACTTTCAGCTACCATTCGTTTACCGTGGGGCGGATTGAAATTATGAGGAAATCAAAGGAGCACGATTTATAATATCAATGCTGCAGAAAAAAATTGCCATTTGCGTTCAAAAGCAGTCAGCTTAAAATTATTAAGCTTATATCTGCCTGACTGTCAGTCGTATCTTATCGCCTTGACCGGTGTAATGCGCGCAATCAGCTGAGATGGAATGAGCAGCATCATGATGATGGCAATCATCGTACCGGCATTGAGTAGAATTATATGTACAGGATCAAGGTTGATCGGAACACTTTTGAGGTAGTATGACGAGGGGTCCAGCGAGATCATTTCCGTCTTCATCTGAAGCAGCGCCAGGCCGATGCCGATGATATTTCCCCACAGCAGTCCCTTGGCGGTAAGCCAGGCTGCCTGGTATATAAATACATTGCGGATCAGCTTGTTGCCTGCACCCAGTGCCTTCAGCACTCCTATCATGTTTGTCTTTTCCAGGATCAGGATAAGCAGTCCCGAGATCATATTGAATCCGGCAACCAGGATCATCAATACCAGGATTATAATGACGTTCGTGTCCTGGAATCCCAGCCAGTCAAATATCTGGGGATATCTCCCCCTGATGTTGGTCACCTTCAGCTGTTCCTCCTCCTCGGCAACACGGTAACCTATGGCATCACGCACAACGTCAGTCATGTAATCAAGGTTGTCGAAATCATTGATGAAGATCTCGAATCCCGACACCTTGTCATTGCTCCAACCGTTAAGGCTCCTGATATGATTGATGTCACAGAAGAGATAGGTCTTGTCGAACTCCTCGAGGCTTGTCTCATAGATGCCGTGAATGGTGAACCTGCGCATACGGGGCGGGTCCTGCACGAAGAACATCGAGAATGAGTCACCGAGCTTCAGGTTGAGCATGTCGGCAACCTTCCGTGAGATTATTACATCATTGCTTCTTGCAGTATCAGTGACAGTGATTGGCTCACCTTCAACCATGTTCGACCTGAAAAAACTCCAGTCGTAATCACTGCCTATCCCCTTCAGCACCACACCCTGGATATTCTCATCAGTCTTGATGATTCCTGCCTTGGTGGCAAAGACCTGCACATTACGTATCCCCGGGTGCTCCCTGATCTTTGAGACGAATGGCTGGTCTGCACTTACGGGAACGGTTTCATACGACAGGTTGGCATCGAAGTTGACAACCTGGATGTGCGCACCGAAACCCGCCACCTTGTCCCGGATCTGCTGCTTGAAGCCGGTGAGTATTGAAACGGCAAGTATCATCACCGCCAGTCCGAGTGCTATCCCTATGATTGCGATAACGTTTATCGGCCTTGAGAACGCAGTGCCCCTGTTGCGTTCCTTGATCAGACGGCTGGCTATGAATGTTCCGATTGACATCGCGGTAAAATTAAGAATTAAGAGAGAAGAATTGTAAACCCTCTTTATTTATCTTTACCGTAAACCTGACAGACATGAAGAAGCTCGTTATCCCGATTTTAATGGCAGTGCTGGCCATTGCCGCCTGCTCCTCCGAAAAGCCTGACACAGCACTTAAGACCGGTGCCGAAAGAACCGGAGAGTACCTCCCGCTCCTTGAAGGCAAAAATGTAGCCGTGGTTGCAAACCAGACCTCGATGGTTGGCAATTCGCACCTGGTTGACACACTCCTATCCTCCGGGATTGACGTCAAAATGATATTTGCCCCGGAACATGGGTTCAGGGACCTGGCCGACGCCGGCGCAGTGATCACTTCGGGAGCTGACCCGGTAACAGGCATAAATGTGGTGAGCCTCTACGGCGCAAAGAAAAAGCCTGCACCGGAAGACCTTGCAGGAGTTGATATTGTCATATTCGATATTCAGGATGTGGGGACAAGGTTTTATACCTACCTCACCACCATGTGTTATGTGATGGAGGCATGCGCTGAAAACGGAAAGCTCTTCATAGTCATGGACCGCCCCAATCCGAACGGATATTATGTTGACGGTCCCATCCTCGATACAGCAGGCTACAAATCATTTGTGGGGATTCATCCCATTCCGGTTGTCCATGGCATGACCTTCGGTGAATATGCCGGAATGGTCAACGGCGAAGGGTGGCTTACCGGCGGAATCAAATGTGATCTGAAGGTAATCACATGCAGCAACTATACCCATTCCACCATGTACCAGCTGCCTGTGATACCGTCACCCAACCTGCCCAACATGAATTCAATATACCTCTACCCCTCGCTTTGCTTCGCTGAAGGAACGGTGCTCTCATGCGGCAGGGGAACCGACTTTGCCTTCCAGGTGCTCGGGGCACCCGAAATACCTGACACTGGATTCAG
>SBFZ01000231.1 GCA_006227095.1 Bacteroidota bacterium
ACCATTTTCGCCGGGATGTTCAGGGAGCCGTATGACATCAAGGATAATCATACAAGACTCGGAGTGGCTATCTCGCTGATACTGGCACTTGTGATCATTTTCCTCATCTCAGACCCCTTCAGGGGACTGATAATTTCCCAGATGGTATTAAGCATGCAGCTTGCCTTCACCATCTTCCTCCAGGTTTATCTTACATCCTCAGAAAGGGTAATGGGGAAATACAGGAATTCACTCTTTTCCAGGATAACCCTGTATGGTCTGGGAGTTATTGTTACCTTGCTGAATATTGCCCTGCTGGTAAGTTTTTTCAGATAGTCGACATGATTTTTTTCAATAATCCGGATAAAAACTGAATTATGCATCATGGGCAGAACTGAGCTCTATTTTGTTGCCCTGATTCCTCCGGTTGAACTGAGGAATGAAATAAGGACTCTGAAGGAGAGAATGCGTTCAGACTATGGTGCGGGGCATGCACTCAGATCACCGGCACATATCACCCTCCAGATGCCATTCAAAAGGGATGCGGGAGATGAGTCAGCACTGGCTGCAGCCCTCGGAAAATTTGCCCTCGGAGAGAATCCTTTCGCCGTTGAACTCGATGGGTTTGGATGCTTTTCTCCAAGGGTGATCTTTATCAGAATAAGGGAGCATGAGGCGGTCAGGTCACTTCACGGCCGGTTGAAGAAGCTGCTGAAGGATGAACTGGGTTTTCTTCCAGCTGAAATAATGAATGATCTACAGCCTCACATTACCATTGCAACGCGTGACCTGACAAAAGAGGCATTCCGGGATGCATGGCCTGAATTTCAGCATGAGGAATTCAGAGGGTCTTTCGAAGCAAGGAGCCTTTTCCTGCTTAAGCACAACGGCAAAAGCTGGGACATTTTGAGGGAATTTCCGTTTGGTGAAAAATGAACAGGAGGAGATTCATATCAGGAAGCACGCTTCTGGCAGCCGGATGGCTGACCCTGCCTCAGCTATACAGTGCTCCGCGATTCCATGAAGAGGGTGCTTTGCCGGAATCCGCAGGCAGGCTCAATGAACTGTTCAGATCTCCTTCTTCACAATACCGGCCTTTTGTAAGGTGGTGGTGGAACGGCAACAAGGTGGAGGCATCAGAGCTTATCAGGGAACTCAGGCTTCTGAAGGCAGCCGGCATCGGCGGGGTGGAGATCAACCCGGTGGCATTTCCCACCCGGTCTGAAGGTGATGACCTGTTAAAACCGTCGCTGGAATGGCTCAGCAGGGAATGGAGCAGGATGCTTGCTGTTGTCTTTGAGGAGGCTAAGCGGCTTGATATGACCTGTGACCTGATCGTTGGGTCAGGCTGGCCTTTCGGCACTGAAAACCTGGCAGAGGAAGAACGCTCACAGGTAATAGTAATAGCTGTAAAAAAAGTGACTGGGCCGGCTGAACTGTCAGTTTCCCGGCAGGAAATCTTCGCGGAGGCGGGTCCTGCCGTCAGCAATCCGTGGCCGGGAAGAAAATATTCATTGCTTTCGGTAATGCTGGTTCCGGATCCGCTTACATCACCGGAAGATATCACTGATCTTTCCGACAGGGTCGGGGAGGAGTTTTTCGATCTCTTCATTCCTGGTGGCAATCATGCTCTCTATGCACTGGTACTGGTCAGCGGATTCATGGAGGTGATAAACGGCGCTCCAGGAGCCAGCGGCCCTGTTCTTGATCATTTTAACCGCGATGCTGTCAGCAGGTTCCTTACCAGGATGTCAGACTCCATTGAGCCTGTAACAGGTCCTCTCGCGGGTAACCTGCGTGCACTGTTTACAGACAGCATGGAACTTGAAGGATCAAACTGGACCGGTGATATGAGGGAGGAATTTACCGGCAGGAGAGGATATGACATTTTTCCCTTCCTCCCTTTTGTGCTCTTCAGGACAGGTAGTATGGGCAATGTCACCGACTTCCGGTACGGTGTTGAGTACGGGCATGATTTTCTGGATATGGTCCGCCGGATGCGGTATGACTTTGAGCTAACAAAGGCTGAACTTCTTGAGGAGAGGTTTCTGAAGACTTTTGCCGGGTGGTGCAGTGATCTTGGAGTCAGGTCGCGTATGCAGGCCTACGGCAGGGGCTTCTTTCCGCTGGAGAGCAGCATGGCTGTTGATATCCCCGAGGGGGAGTCATGGACCATGAACTGGCTGAAGCACAGGATAGGGGAAGAGATGCCTGAAGCTGACTACCGGCGCGGCAGGGCCTATACAATGGTGAACAAGTATGTCTCATCGGCAGCACACCTGGCCGGTAAAAGACTCATCAGCTGCGAGGAGATGACAGATACCTATACGGTATTCAATACCTCCCTTGAGAATCTGAAGATAGGCAGTGACCAGAGCATCATTTCCGGGATTACACATTCAGTTTTTCACGGGTTCAACTATTCACCCCCGGAGGCACCATGGCCGGGATGGATAAGATACGGCGGTTATTTCAATGAAAACAACAACTGGTGGCCTCACTTTCACCTGCTTAATGAATACAAGGCCCGACTCTCGGCTTTGCTGCAGAATTGTGACATGTATGCTGACATTGCACTGTTGCCTCCGATGGCTGATATGTGGAGCCTTATCGGGATGCAGAATGAACCGTTTCCATCGGTGTTGCATGCAGAATATCTTTCCCTTGTATGGGAGGCAATTGCAAAGAACGGAAGCGGATGTGACTATATATCCGAAAGGATTCTGCAGGATGCCCGGGTCGAAGACAGATGCATATGCTACGGCCGCCGCAAATACCAAACACTGTTCCTCGTCAGCGTCGAGAGCCTTTCTCCCGACACTGCCCGCCGCCTGTTACAGTTTGTAAGGGCAGGAGGTAGAATCTTCTGCATTGACACTGTTCCTTCAAAATCAACCGGGTGGAAAAACCATGAAAGCAATGATGCTGAGGTGAGAACCATGGTTGAAAAGATGAAAGCATACCCCCACCGGTTCATACATCTGGAAAAGCCTGAAAATGACTATATAGGTTGGTACAGAAAAGTTCAGGAGAGGTACGGGATCAACCCATGGCTGACAATTGAAGATCCTGATCCTTTCCTGATGCAGGTGCGATACAGCTCAGATGACGGGTCTGAGTATCTGTTCATGGCCAATTCGCATTTGCATGAAGCCAGGTTCACGAGGTTACATTTTTCAGCCGCGCTTTCCCGGAAGCATTCCATCTCTGTCTGGAACCCGGAGAACGGTGACAGGCAAAGTGTTGATCTTGATACTGACGGCGGGGTGACAATTGACCTTGGTCCGGCAGAGTCACTGCTTTTCGCATTTGACAGGGAGAAAGCACGGGAGGAGTGGAGGCCGCTGCCAGTGACAGGCGAAGGGACCATGACAATTGATAAGGGATGGATTGCTGAATTCCGCCACTGCCGGAATGGTTTTGAAGGGAAGATGGAAATGGAATACCTCACCGACCTGAAGGAGATACCTGAATATGTGCATTTTTCGGGGACGGTAATCTACCGTACTTCAATGGAATGCAATGATCCTGCCATGATGATACTCAACCTGGGAAAGGTTTATGGAACCTCTGAACTGAAGATAAACGGTGAAAGCTGCGGAGTAAAGTGGTATGGCCGGAGGATATACAGTATTGAAAAATACCTCAGGCCGGGGATGAACAATATTGAAGTAATTGTCACGACATCAATGGGGAACTACATGAAATCACTGACAGATAATCCGGTAGCACAGTACTGGACAAACGCCGGGACTAAAAACCAGCCCCTGCAACCGATGGGTATGACGGGACCGGTAACCTGTTACAGAAATATGAAATAAAACCTGTATATCCTTAATCTCACAGTACGGAATATTCTTTCATTTATGTAAGTTACATAAGGTCAACGGGATAAAAACAAATTAATCTGATGAAACCATTCAAGATCATTTTTCCGATAATCATTGCGGCTGCTTCCCTGCAAATGCATGCAAAGGATTATAACGCATCGATGTTCGGTGCAAAGTCAAACGGTACTACCCTCAACACGAGTTCAATCCAGAAGGGAATAGACTACATCAGCGAGAATGGCGGCGGCAGGCTGGTGTTCTATGTTGGACGTTACCTGACAGGTACCATCTATCTCAGATCAAATGTCACCATCCACCTTGAGGAAGGGGCAATACTTGTGGGTTCGACCAATCCGTTTGACTATGACAGGAACTTTAACTGGACGGCCCTGATATTTGCACTTGACCAGGAGAACATAGGCATCACCGGAAAAGGGGTGATTGACGGCCAGGGTTTTCTTGTTGCCAACAACCTGGTTGACATGATTCACAAGGGGGTGGTAAAGGACCCCCTGAAATATGATCGTCCGAATGAGACTATAAGGCCTCAGAATATCTATTTCCGGGGATGCAGGAATATTGTTATAAGGGACATAATCCTCAGGGATCCGGGGAGCTGGAACCAGCAGTATGACCAGTGCCGTAACCTGGTAATAGACAATATCACGGTTGACAGCAAGAGCTACTGGAACAATGACGGGGTTGACATAGTTGACTGTGACAGCGTGGTGGTCTCAAACTCATATTTTGATGCTGCTGATGACGGCATCTGCCTGAAATCTCACAGTCCTGACTTCGTTTGCCAGAATGTGTTTATCCATAACAACACAGTCAGGACCAGTGCAAACGGGATAAAGTTTGGCACAGTGGGCCATGGTGGATTTCGCAACATCAGGATAATCAACAACCTGGTGTTTGACACCTACAGGTCGGCAATCACCTTTGCTGCCGTTGACGGCGGGTTTGTTGAGGATATTGTGGTTGACAGCCTGAAATCACTTAATACCGGGAATGTGATATTCCTCAGGATTGGTGAACGGCGGGCAGGTAAAAAAGGGAGAATGAGCGGAGTGACTATTTCCAATGTATACGCGGAAGTTCCGGCAACCAAGCCTGATGCCGGGTACAACTACGAGGGTCCCGTAGAGGATCTTCC
>SBFZ01000204.1 GCA_006227095.1 Bacteroidota bacterium
TTGGTTGCAGCTTTCTTCAGTACTGCCACCAGGTCAACCAGTGAACCGGTGGGAGTCGGGACCCTTACGGAGATGCCGTCAAGCTTGCCCTTAAGTTCGGGGATCACCTTGCCGACAGATTTTGCGGCACCGGTGGTGGTGGGTATCTGTGAGAGAGCTGCTGACCTTGCCCTGCGGAGGTCCTTGTGCGGCAGGTCAAGAATGCGCTGGTCATTGGTATATGAGTGAATGGTTGTCATATAACCTATCTCGAGACCGAAATTGTCATTGAGAACCTTGGCTATCGGGGCCAGGCAGTTGGTGGTGCATGAAGCATTGGACACGCAGCTGTGCTCAGGCTTGAGAATGTCATCATTGACACCAACCACTATCATTGCATCAATGGCATCCTTCGCGGGAACGGTGAGAATCACCTTTTTGGCGCCGTTCTTGAGGTGGTCACCGTAGCCGCCCTTCGGACTCTCCTTCGAGGTGAATATTCCTGTTGATTCAATAACGATATCAGGCGTCACTTCCCATGGAATTGCTGCGGGATTTTTCTCCGCGTGAACCCTGATCCTGTCACCCCTTACTATAATGTTCTGCTCATCATAGGTTACACCCGGGAACTGACCCTGGGTTGAGTCATACTTGAGAAGATGAGCAAGAGTCTTTGTGTCGGTGAGGTCATTGATCCCTACTATTTCGATGTTGGGCTTTTCAAAAGCCAGTTTGAAAACATTGCGGCCAATCCTTCCGAAACCGTTGATTGCTACTTTAATCTTTGCCATTGTTCAATATGTTAATAAGGTTATTAAAACGAGTGACAAAGGTACAAAATAAAAAGCAGGGGACAAATATGGGTGTAAATTATTCTGCCGGCTTCCTCCGCAACAGATCAAGCAGCCCTCCGCGGGAGACAGGATCGAGGATCATACCTATCCTGTAACTGACAAAGAGTGAGGGAAAGAACTGTTTGTTGTCTTCGGTGGCCATTATCGGAATTTTACTTGTGAACCCGTGAAGGGAGGCACCCACCTCAATGGCATGGGTGACCCGGTCATTCTTGCTGTACTCAAAATTGAAACCGGCACGGGTATAAAAGCCGGGGTAAAGTTTTATCTCGTCAAACCCCTTGAAAAAAGAGGCTTTGCTCATGATATCGAGAGGCTGATGTATGGTGAGGTCAAATTTCTGCTCCTCAATTGTGTAGTAGTCATCCCCAAGGAGCACTATGATCTTGTAGTAAATCGGTTTTGCGAAGAGAACCGTTGCGCCGCCGCCGGCAAACCAGCTTACCGAGACACCACCAAGATCACGTTTCTCAAAGATCTCCCCCTGGTAACCTGCTCCGGCACCCAGAGTCCATGTTGAATTAAGCTTTCCGAATACAAATGATCCGGGACTCTGGAAATAGTAATTTGAGAGTTTGATCTCCTTCGGGTGCTTGAAGCCTTCAAGGCTTCCTTCAATGAACCACCGGCGGTTCGGGCTGAACTGACGGAGGTCACGGTAAATAACTGACCAGCCATCAGAGTTGAGTGCAGCACCTATTGATTTCTCGTTTCTCCAGAAGATCCTGTCCTGAGGGTCAATATCCCCCTGCCCCGCGAGAGGCCCGCAGATCACGAGAAGAAGTATGACGTGCCACAATCTCTTTATCATGTATATGCAGATGTTAAGACTGGCAGCGGGAGAGAAGCGATGATCAGCCTGCCTGCTCCGTCGAAACCGTATCGACACTGCTGTATGCCGGACATGCTTCACGGTTGCATGAACTGAATGCCAGTACACCAAGCAGAGCGAGGACAACAATTAGACCAACTTTTTTCATAATACCTGCCTTTAAGTCTGAGACAAAAATAACTTTATTTTTAAAAACAATATTTGTGCCATATTATTATTTAAGACTCTCCTTTTTTAAACCAACTGACCTGAAAATTGTTATCCGGTAAACAGATTGGCCATGAAATTCAAAGGATATACAATACTGATATTAATTACATTTCTGCTTTCAATGGAAAAGGAAACAAATTCACAGGACAGGCCTGCATACAATGACCTTACGGCCCAGGAATCAAAGGTAATAATCAATAAGGCAACTGAATATCCCTTCACAGGACTCTATGAAAAGTTCGAGGCAAAGGGAACTTATCTGTGTAAACAGTGTGGCAGTGCACTTTATCATTCCGATTCAAAGTTCGATGCCAGATGCGGCTGGCCAAGCTTCGATGATGAAATCAGCGGGGCAGTGAAGCGGGTCAGGGATGCTGACGGTATGCGGACAGAAATAGTGTGTGCTTCATGCGGTGGTCATCTTGGTCATGTCTTTACCGGGGAGGGATTCACCCCGAAAAACACCCGCCACTGCGTAAATTCCATCTCTCTTGATTTCGTCCCTGAGGTGCTTCCTGCCGGAACCTATGGCACAGCCCTGTTTGCCGGCGGCTGTTTCTGGGGAGTGGAATACTTCCTTCAGAAAGAACCCGGAGTGGTAGCCGTGGTATCAGGCTATACAGGTGGCCATGTCAAAAATCCCTCATACAAAGAGGTATGCACCGGAAAAACCGGTCACGCCGAGACAGTAAAGATTACCTATGACACCAGGAAGACCTCATACGAAAAACTTGTAAAGCTTTTCCTTGAGATACATGATCCCACACAGGTAGGGAGACAGGGACCTGACATCGGTGATCAGTACCGGTCAGAGATCTTTTATAAGAATGAGGAACAGCGGAAAACAGCCGCAAAATACCTTGACCTTCTCCGGCAGAAGGGGCTTAAGGTGGCTACCGAACTGACAAAGGCCACAGAATTCTATCCTGCAGAGGAATATCACCAGGATTACTATTTCCGTAACGGTAAGCTTCCGTACTGCCACGGGTATACCAGGAGGTTCTAACCGGCAGTCGGCAGTACCAGTTGGCAGTACCAGTCGGCAGTTGGCAGTACCAGTTGGCAGTCGGCAGTAAATCAAATATTTGGCAACTGCTGACTGCTGACTGCCGGCTAAAGAAAGAACCCCCGACAGCCATCAGGCATATCGGGGGCTTTTCTGTCCTCAATTCGCAATTCGCAATTCGCAAATTCTCAAATCGCAACTCGCAAATCGCAGATCGCAAATCATTACAGTTTCGGTACTCTCCCTGACGTCCAGGGCGCTTTTATCTCATCGAGCTTTGCATTCAGTGCGTCAACAGCCTTGCCTGCCTTCTGTATCCTCTCAAGCAGCACCGGGAACTCCTTCTTCAGGATTGAGAACTGCTGGTCAGCAATACCGGAAATGTCTCCGGAGTTGCCGTAGAGTGACCTTGACATGGCTGACAGCCTTGCTGAGAGCGATACCGGCGACGGTGGTGTCTCTTCAGTGCTGGCACCTACTGAAATACCCCTGATCAGGTATGTTATCTCCTCCATCTCATCACTGAGGGCTGCAGCCTCTGCCATGAGTGATGCCGGTGCGTCAGTCGACTGATGTATGGTCTGCATGATGGTGTTCACCTTGCCGTCAAGCTCGGCAGCGTAGGAAATTGCTCCGTATGCCGTCTTGGCAAAGTCAGACATCTCCTTAAGCCATTTCTCCCTGGCGTCAGCATTGGTTACAGGCAGCGTCACTATATCAAGAGGCTTGCAGACAAACGGCTCGGGACCGGCAAGCTCCTTCACTTCACCCTTGGCATACATGGCCATAGAAACGAAATATTTTCCGGGCATGACGGAAATGCCTCCTCCGCCCCAGCGGCCGCGGCCTTCACCCTCGGAAACGGGTGAGAATTTCTCGGTTGCCCTTACAGGCTGATAGCCGGAATAGGTGAAGTTCCAGGTAATACGGCCCACACCCTTCGATGCATTCTTGTAGAGTTTGCGGATAACAGTACCATCCTCGTCGGTTATGGTGAATATCAGGTAGGGCTTAAGCTCACGCTCCTCAAGGGCCAGCTCCCTGGCTGTGGGCTGAGGTATGAATTCGCCCTTCTCAAAGAGCTTCTTCTCCTTCTCCTTCCTGATGTCACGGTCAGTCTTCGGAACTGTGTCGACGTAGTAGGTTATTGTTGCACCATACTGCGGGTTCCTGGCAATGTAGTACATTGATCCCTGGTTGTCGAACTCATCAGTCTGAACGAACATTTTGGATTCCTTTACCGGGAAAATGTATCCTGCCTTGCCGGTTATTTCCTTTGAGTAGTTGCGAAGCGGAGTATAGTCATCAATCACGTAGAAACCCCTTCCGAATGTTGCAATGACAAGTGCATCCTCCCTCTCCTGTATGGCTATATCACGTACCGGAATGGTCGGAAGCCCCTTGTTGAACTCGGTCCAGGTGGCACCACCGTCAAATGATGCATAGAAGCTGAACTCGGTACCAAGGAAGAGCAGGTTGGGATTGATGTGATCCTGTTCAATGGTGTGTGCCGGTCCGTTTGCCGGAAGGTTGGCACTGATGGAGGTCCAGGTACGGCCCCTGTCAGTGCTCTTCAGCACGTACGGTTTGAAGTCGTCACGCTTATGATTGTTGAATGTGGCATAGACGATATCTGCGTTGAACTTGTCAGCAAGTATGTCGCTCACGTACGTATACTCCGGAACCCCGGGGTAGGTCTTGTTAATCCTCCAGTTTGCACCACCGTCTTCTGAAACAGCAATAACGCCGTCATCGCTCCCGGTATAGAGCAGGTCCTTCTGAACCTTTGATTCTGTCAGTGACACGATGGTTCCCCACAGCGAGGTAGACTTGTTTTTGGCCACGGCATCAGCTGGCCAGTACTTATCCATCACCTTGAAATTATCCCTGTTCTCGTTCCTTGTGAGATCAGGTGAAATGGTCTTCCAGCTGCTACCCCTGTCTTCGCTGCGGAAGAGGAAGTTGGCTGCCATGTAAATACGCTTGTTGTTGTGCGGACTGATGAGTATGGGGGTATCCCAGTTCCACCTGTAGGTGAGCTCACCTTCTCCGGGATAGGGCTTGATGCTCACGCTCTCGC
>SBFZ01000232.1 GCA_006227095.1 Bacteroidota bacterium
ACTGTATATCATCAATGCAACTGCAATTGCCGAGGAACTTGGGCTGGGTACCAGGACCAACACCATCATGCAGAGCGCCTTCTTCAAGGTATCTGAAGTGATTCCCTACAAGCTTGCAGTTGACGAGATGAAGCATGCCGTTGTCAAGGCATACGGCAAGAAGGGCGAGAACATTGTCAAGATGAACAATGATGCCATTGATCGCGGTGGTGATGTTACAAAGGTTGAAATCCCGGCTGAATGGGCCAGTATCAAGGTTTCAGCTACGAAGGAAGATGACAGCAAGCCCGAATTCATACGTGAGGTGGTTGACGTCATCAACGGACTCAGGGGTGACGACCTTCCCGTCAGTGCATTTGTCGGTCGTGAAGACGGTACCTTCCCTGCCGGAACATCAGCGTTTGAGAAGCGCGGCATCGCCGTCAACGTTCCCGAGTGGCAGATGGATAAGTGTATCCAGTGCAACCAGTGTTCCTATGTATGCCCCCACGCTGCCATCCGTCCATTCCTCCTCACTGATGAGGAACTGGCTGCAGCACCTGAAGGCACCACTGCCAAGCAGGGTATCGGCAACACCAAGAGCCACAAGTTCAGGATACAGGTCAGTGTATATGACTGTACCGGCTGCGGCAACTGTGCCGATGTATGCCCCTCAAAGGAAAAGGCTCTCATCATGAAGCCGCTTGAGACACAGCTTGAGCAGGCTGAAAGATGGACCTACATGCATGAGAAGGTTGGTTACAAGGAAACCGTGGTTGACAAGTACACCAACGTAAAGAACTCACAGTTTGCACAGCCTCTCTTCGAGTTCTCCGGAGCATGTGCAGGATGCGGCGAGACACCCTACATCAAGGCTATCACGCAGCTCTTCGGTGACCGGATGGTCATCTCCAATGCCACCGGTTGTTCTTCGATCTATGGCGGTTCGGCTCCCTCAATGCCGTATACCACTAACAAGAACGGTCACGGTCCGGCCTGGGCAAATTCACTCTTTGAAGACAACGCAGAGTACGGCTTCGGCCTCATGCTCGGCTCCAACCAGATCAGGGACCGCATTGAGCGCCTGATGAAGGATAGCCTCGGCAGTGGCCTGGCCCCGGAAACAGTGGCAGCATTCAATGAATGGATAGCTGACAAGGAAAACTCAAAGACCACACGCAGCGTATCAGAAAAGGTCATTGCAGCATGTGAAAAGGACAAGGCTCCTGTCTGCAGCGAGATCCTCGGACTGAAGGATTACCTGGTGAAGAAATCATTCTGGGTATTCGGCGGCGACGGATGGGCTTATGACATCGGATACGGCGGCCTTGACCACGTACTTGCATCGGGAGAAAACATAAATGTACTTGTTCTTGACACTGAAGTCTACTCCAATACCGGAGGCCAGGCTTCGAAGTCAACTCCTGCAGGTGCTGTTGCCAAGTTCGCAGCATCAGGCAAGAAGATAAGGAAGAAGGACCTCGGACAGATGGCCATGACCTATGGTTATGTATATGTGGCCCAGGTATCGATGGGTGCAAGCCAGAACCAGTACTTCAAGGCAATCCGTGAAGCAGAGGAGTATCCCGGACCTTCACTGATAATTGCCTACTCACCCTGTATCAACCACGGCCTCCGCAACGGCATGGGCAAGACCCAGCAGCAGGCCGAGGATGCAGTGATCTCAGGATACTGGCATAACTACAGGTATGACCCGAGACTTGAGGCCGAAGGCAAGAACCCGTTCCAGCTTGACTCGAAGGAGCCCGACTGGAGCAAGTTCCAGGAATTCCTCAAATCAGAAGTACGTTATACTTCACTTCTGAAGGACTTCCCCGGAGAAGCAGATGTACTCTTCAAACAGGCTGAGGAAAACGCAAGATGGAGGTACAACACCTACAGGCGTCTTTCTGAGATGCAGTTCGGAGAAGTAGCTGCCGAGGCTGAAACCAAAACAGAATAAAGCTGTTATGAATACTGAAACGAGGCTGCCCCAAAACAACGGAGCAGCCTCTCTTCATTGGTACCCGTCATGTACACCGGACCCGCATATGCAAGCCCGGTCCGGCTCTCTTCTTTTTCTGCCGGAAAAGCGATACCTTTGTGACGGATATTGATTACAAAACAGACGATCAGGCAATTACACAGATGGGCAGGGCACTGGCAATAGACTACGGAAGAAAAAGATGCGGAGTGGCAGTCACCGATCCGTTGAGGATCATAGCTTCCCCTCTTGTTACCGTCGCCTCCGGCCAGCTTGAAGCATTCCTCCGTGACTATATCCCACGGGAAAACGTCACCGATGTGGTGATTGGCTATCCTGTAACAATGAACAATTTACCCAGTGAAAGCGTAAAATACATCGATCCGTTCATCGCCAGGTTCCGGAAAATCTTCCCGGAGACACCTATCCACCTTGCGGATGAACGGTTCACATCTCAACTGGCCATGCAGGCTATGATTGACGGGGGCGTCAGCAAAAGCGGCAGGCGTGACAAGGCAATGACTGACCGGATCAGCGCATCAATCATCCTCCAGTCATGGCTCAGGGCCAGGGAGAACAAAGACAAAAACTGAAAGAAAAAGATGACATATCCAATCTATGTATACGGTCACCCGGTGCTTCGAAAGGTAGCTCAGGATATAGACCATGATTACCCGGATCTTGAAAGGCTAATCGAAGACATGTTCGAGACAATGTACAAATCCGATGGACTCGGTCTGGCAGCACCTCAGATCGGAAAATCAATCAGGATTTTCGTTGTTGATGGTGAGCCGCTGGCAGAAGATCATCCTGAAATGAAGGATTTTAAAATGGCATTCATCAATCCGAAGGTGATTGAACGCAAGGGGGAAAAGGTACCTATGAACGAAGGATGCCTGAGCCTTCCGGGTCTTCATGAGGAGGTTGACCGCGAGTCGGAAATACGGATCCGGTACTATGATCAGCAATGGACCCTCCATGATGATGTATACACCGGCTACAAGGCAAGGGTGATTCTGCATGAGTATGATCATCTTGACGGTGTCCTTTTTCCGGACAGGCTCAGTCCTCTGCGCCGACGTCTTATAAAGGGCAAGCTGAATGACATCAGCAAGGGCAAGTTTGATGCCAGCTACCGGACAGTGCTTCCCCCACGGTAGGCAGTTAAAAATCGGTTTTCCGGTATTCAGTACTTCCTGACCTGAATGGATTTTATGCTTTTGCCCCGTATAACTTAATTTCTTAACTTGTATGGGTCTAAGCTGCTGACCCGTGCAATTCAGGGAAATTCCTTTCCTGAGGCTTACCGTGCCGCTGTGCGCCGGAGTGATCATGGCAGAATACCTGCCGGGTATGACTCCTGTCGTTGCCATCATGGCCGTGATGGCACTGGCAGTGATGACTCTGCGTCTGTTTCGTCGCTCTTATCTGAATGATTTAATTTACGGGGCAACCCTGATGCTCTTCCTGGTTTCATCCGGATACCTGGACCGCACGATTGAAATGCAGCGTCTCAGTGACCTTGACACCGGCAGGCAGGAGATCACCATTCGCCTCTCTGATTACCCTGACCGGGGAAACAGCGGATACTCTGTCAGAGGAAGGATTTTAACCGTGGAAAAAACTGACCCGGCGGGCGGGCAAGATGAATCCGGAAGCCTGCCCGGTGACTCAATAAACAGGCCCGGTGACTCAATAAACAGGCCCGCTGACACCATAACCCGGCCCGATGACTCCCTGACCCGACCCGGTGAATCGATAAACAGGCACGCTGACTCCATGACCCGGCCCCGGGGCTCCATGCTGCTCTGGTTCATGACTGACACCCTCCCCTCCCGGTGGAAACCGGGAGATCTGCTGAGGGTAACCGTCAGGCCTGTCAGGGTGCGGAATAACGGCAATCCCTGCGAATTCAACTACAGCAGGTATCTTGAAGGACAGGGGATCAGGTATATGGCTTTCTTCAGGGCCGGTGACATAACCGGGTACTGCCAGGGCAAACGGCGCACACTCCGCGAGAGTTCACTTGTCACGGCACACCGTATTACTGATGCCTTCAGGCGGGCCGGCCTGCAGGGCGAGGAGCTCGGTCTGGTCACGGCACTTACAATAGGTGACAAGGAGTTGCTTGACAGGGAGAGACTGACCACCTTCTCGAGGTCGGGTGCCATGCATATCATGGCGGTGTCAGGATTGCATGTGGGGATGATCAGCATGGTGCTGTCCTGGATCCTCTTCTTCATGAAGGGAAGGCTGAAACAGGTCAGGCCACTGATTATCGTACCCGCCCTGTGGGTTTTTGCCTTCATCACCGGTCTTTCACCTTCGGTTCTCCGGGCCACAATAATGTTTACCTTCCTTCAGGCCGGAAACCTCATCAACAGGCCTGCTGCGGGAATGAACAACCTCCTGGCATCGGCGTTCTTAATCGTCGCCGGCCATCCGGGAGTGATCTTTGAGGCAGGATTCCAGCTCTCCTATCTTGCAGTGGCATTTATCATAAACTTCTACACCCCGCTATGCCGCCTCGTGAAACCAGGGAACAGGATCCTCAACTATTTCTGGCAGGTTACCGCCGTCTCGCTGGTGGCACAGGCAGGTACGCTGGCACTGTCAGTCAGGCTCTTCAATATCTTTCCGCTTCTCTTCCTGCTCACCAATATTATCGTGATTCCCGTATGCTTCGTGGTATTGCTTCTTGCCATGGCACTGCTCATAACTTCTCCGTTCCCGCCCGTCGCATCATTTTTCGCCCTGCTCCTTGATCATCTTGCTGCCTTCACCCTCGGTTTCACCGGTATCATCAGTTCATCTGATCATGGCGTCATCACAGATATCGGCATGTCAGCTGCTGAGACGGGAATGCTTACCATTTCAACGGCACTGCTGCTGGCCGCTCTCCTCCGTACCTCCTCAATTTCCATAAGGCCATTCCTGGCGGCTACAATGATACTGGTTGCCTGCAACATTGTCAAGCTGGAACAGGAGGTGA
>SBFZ01000344.1 GCA_006227095.1 Bacteroidota bacterium
GATTCATCACCCGGTTCTCTCCATCGTTCCCTGTAATAGATGGGAATATTTGCATGAAGTCCGTTCGTGGTTCCTTCCTTGTCAAGCTTGCCTGCTGCAGAGTCATAGGAGTAGCCTCCGAGGGAATAGGTGAAGGTGAAACCAAGATCAACAAAGAAGATCCTGAAGTTATTCACAAGCCCGCCGAGTACTTTTGGATACGGACTCTGAAGAGGGATGGCATTTGCGGTGTTGAGGTCCTTGGTTTTCTCCTTGACATAGTTCCCGTCAGCATCAACGGTGTTTGTATAGAACCAGGTCATTCCGTCGGCAGGGTCAACTCCGGCAAATTCACGCAGGTAGAAGGTATGGTACGGTTTGCCAACCATCCTTATCTGGCTTCCGCTTATTATTGAAGTCTGAATTCCATCAAGGACAAGAATCTCATTATTGTTATGGGAAATATTGAAGCTTGAAGTCCAGGTAAAGTTTTTGTTTGAAATATTGTTTGACATCAGCTCAAATTCAAACCCGCGGTTCCTCATTTCCCCTATGTTGCTCAGAATGGAACTGAATCCCGTAGTGAGAGAAGTGGGTTCATTCATCAGCAGGTCCTTGGTAAGCCTGTTGTAGAATTCAAACGAAAACCTTACGATATTTTTTACATTGACATCAAGTCCGAAGTTGGCGTTGTAGTTTGTTTCCCACTTCAGGTTGTTGTTGAAGAACTGAGTTTCCACAATACCCGGCTGTCCGTTGTAATCGGCGCCATAGCTTGACAGGCCCATATACTCATAATAGCCTGAAGGAAGTGTTCCGTTGACACCATATGAAGCCCTGAGTTTCACTTCCGGGAAAAGATCATTAAGCCCGTCGAAGAATGGTTCTTCGGAGACTTTCCATGCGGCTGACACTGACCAGAAGTTACCCCAGCGGCTCTCGGGCGCCAGCCTTGAACTGCCGTCACGCCTGAAGCTGAATCCTGCATAGTATTTTTTATTGTAGTCATAGTTGAACCTCGATACATAGGATATCATCCTGTACCCCTGGGATAGGCCGTCCACATACCTTGAGACGGAGAAGTTGTCAAGTTCAACCAGGTTCCAGTTTGCAAGGTTTTCCTTTGATGCATATATATCATCGGTAGAGTAGTCTGTTGTCTCATAGGCTATGAGGCCGTCAAAATTATGGACCTTCGCAAAGGTTTTAACATACTGGAGGCTGTTTGACCATACCGTGCTCCTTATATCATTGAACGATTTGTAAATGGTTCCCAGGTTCGGCGGATATGATGTCAGGGGATGAGTAAACTGGTCTCCCTTAACCATATTGAAGTCATAACTCACCGTTGTTCTGAACTCAAGATTGTCAATGATCTTATAACCTGCATATACAGTATTAAAAGCCCTGGTAATATTTTCAACCTGGTAGTTGAGATCAGCATATGCCTTCGGGTTTCTTCCGGTACCGTTTCTGGGGAAATCATATGCATAGCTTCCGTCCGGAAGGAACGGAACGTCTCTTGGAGTCACTGTATTGAAGACCGAATAGAAGGGGCTGAGATAGGCTGTCCCTTCAGTGTTGGTACTCTGCTCTACGTTCGAAAACAGAAGATTCGCACCAACGGTAAGCCTTTTGGTGGCTTCATAACTCAAATTAAAACGGCCGGAAAAGCGTTTCAGGAAGCCCATTACCGAGATTCCCTTCTGATCAGTGTATCCAAGTGATGAGAAGTACTTGATCTTGTCAGTTCCGCCGGCGACAGAGACTTCGTGGCTGGTATAGCTGCCCTTCCTGAAGAGCAGTGATTTCCAGTCGGTCCATTCTCCTGTCCATGGCAGGGCAGCATAATTATCAATATTTGCATCTGCATGAGCAATACTCTGGGCTTCATCATAACCCAGGTAGTACTTGCCCTCATTGATCAGTCCTTCATAAATGGTTTCACGCCTCTCCTGGCCTCCCATAAACGGCCTGTACTCAACAGCAAAATCAGAGAATCCGAACTCCGACTTGAGATTGACTTTCGCATTCCCTGAACTCCCTTTTTTTGTTGTGATGATGATCACGCCATTGGCTGCCCTGGATCCGTAGAGAGAGGCAGCGGCAGCATCCTTGATAATTGAGATGCTTTCGATGTCAGACGGATTCATTGTGGCAAGAATATCAAGGCCGGAGCTTGTTCCAAGGGTTGATACGTTTCCTGAAATGATCGGCACACCGTCAACAACATACAGAGGGTCATTGGAAGCGTTAAAGGAACCCGTTCCCCTGATTCTGATCTGGGTGGCCGCTCCGGGCTGCCCGGAAGTGTTGGTGAACTGAACGCCGGCAGATGAACCCTGTAACAACTGGCCAATATTTGTAACCGGAACATCAGCCAGGTTGTCCATCTTAATTATACTTGCCGAACCGGCATAGGCTTCTTTCTTAAGCGAACCGTAACCGGTGACAATCACCTCCTCCAGGTTGAAATTATCCTCCTGCAGCGAGATCACCAGTGGTGACGGCATACCAGATACAGCAACTTCATAGGGTTTCATACCCATGAAGGATACAACAACCACAGAGTTTTCGCCGGCAACCAGAATGGAGAAGCGGCCAGCCTGATCAGTGGTGGTTGCATTAAGTGTCCCTTTTTCCACAACAGACGCACCCGGCAGTGGCAGGCCATCTGACTCTGACAGCACGGTACCGCTTACGGTTATTTTCTGCTGAATCGGCATTACACCCGTTAGTACTTCGTCAGTGGCTGAGCCGGCTCCTGCGGCATAGATCACAGAGGGTGCCAGCCACAGAAACAGCACTAATGAAGCAAGCAGGGCCCTGCGGCCCGGTACATACAGGATATTTCGAATGCAAATATCCCGAAATCCGATAGTTTTCTTCATTGCGAGTTGTTTTAGGTTAAGTTTTGGTCACTGTCCGCCAATTGTGCCGGTACAGCATTCCAATATTATTCATAAACCTCCGGCATACGAAAAAACCTGTGAATACAAAAACAATAAGGGTCCCGGGACGAATAGATACAATTTAGATACAGTGCCCCTCATGCTCCTGCATAACAGGCACATACCGGCAGGAGGCCGGTGAGACATTTATTAAAGCTGGCTCAGGAATGAACTGAGATTTTCCCCAGTATTGGCAATTCCGAGCTTTTTCCTCAATCTTGTCCTGGCTACAGTCAGTGTATGTGACGACTGGTGGGTAATATTTGAAATATCCTTGGTGGAGAGGTTCAATTTCAAAAAAGCACACAGGCGTCTCTCATTGGGCGACAGGTCAGGGAACCGGCTTACCAGTTTGTTGAAGAATTCCGGATGCACCTTCAGGAAAATGTATTCAAATTCTTCCCATGTCTGGATATTGGAACTGAACCTGAGATCCTTGAGAATGTCCCTGATAGTGTTCTTGATACCTGCGGGATCTGCCATCGCCTTGTTCAGGCGACGGGTAATGTCATTCATCAGCTGATTTTTCTCAGCCAGGTATAATGCCTTGCTGAACAGCTCCTTGTCTTTGAATGTGACTTCATTCTTCAAATGCTGTTTCTCCAGGTTCAGGGCCTTTTCCTGAAGTCCCTTCTGCTTCAGCTTGATTTTCTGCAACCAGAAGAAAAGGAACAATGTCAATACACTGAATATCAGTGTCACATAAATGACTGTCCTGATTATCTTCTGTCTCTGCTCAAGCAACTGATGTTCCTGTTTTTCCTTATCATAGGCATATTCCATCTCAATCTGCTCTATCCTCCTGAGAGTCTCCTGGTTCAGGAGGCTGTCCCTGAGATTCACATATGCCTTGTAATATGACATGGATGTCATATAATCACCCCTGGCCTCATAGAGCTCACTCATATTGTTGAGGGTGCTTTTTGTCGTCTCGAGTATACCGAGAATCCTTGATTGTGACAAAGCCTGCCGGTAATAATCAAGAGCCCTGTCATAATCACCGGCCCTGAAATAATATGCACCGAGTGACTCCAGTGTGGAGGCCAGACCCTTCCTGTCATTCATCTGTAAAACCAGTGAATGACGTTTGCTGATATAATGCATGGCAGAATCCATCATTCCAAGCTGGAGGTATGCCACACCTATATTGCCGTAATTGATGGAAGCCTCTGTTTCAACACCATCAGCCAGGTTTATCTCAAGACTCTTGCGATAGTAATCCAGGGCCTGTTCAATATCGCCCATCAGCAGGTAGACTATCCCGATATTATTATAGGCGGCAGCCATTCCGGTCCTGTTTCCAAGCTCCTCATTGAGACCGAGGCCGTTGAAATAATAATGCAGTGATTTGTCATAATCTCCCTTGTACTTGTATACACTGCCAAGAATCCTGTAGATATAGGCTATACCTGCTTTGTTGTTGAGCTTCTCATAAATTCTCAAACCGGCATGACAGTGTTCAATAGCCTTGTCATAATTTCCAAGGGTCTTGGAGACTGAGCCGGCCATTGAACGGAGACTCGCAATGTCCTCTTCGCTGTTTAACTCAATGTAAATATCAAGTGCCTTGAGATAATAATTGAGGGCATCGGAAAAATTATCGGCATCTTCACTTAGCTGTCCCTTTATGGTCAGTGCTGAGGCAAGTCCCTTTCTGTCATCAGCGCCTACAGCCAGGGTCATTGCCTTTTCGGCCATTTCAGCTGCCCTGTACCTGTCAGTGACTCTCACCTCTGAGGCAATAAGATTGTAAGCCTTTATCCTGTCCCTGGTATCCATTGACTCCCTGGTAATGCCCATAAGCGAATCAAGCCGTGATTCCTGCGCGTTCAGGGTCAGACCACCGGCGGCAGAAATCAGAATAAGGAGGAACAGGGCTGGTATCGTATGCTTCTTACCCACAGGAGCTGAATTTACTAATTTATAGATTCAGATATGCAGGCAACCGGACTAATTCTTTCAGATCTTCGGCGGATAACCGGTTACATCCCTGATCTGCTCATACAGCGGCTGGAGATGACG